>JAISWI010000016.1 GCA_031270865.1 Oscillospiraceae bacterium | reverse complement strand
CAACCCCCGTAAAGGGCGAAGCCCGCAGGGTTCTTATGCCTGCGGGCTGGGGGGGTACGACGGGGATGTGGGGCGCCGCCCCACGCCCCGCAAAGGGGGTTTCACCCCCCTTGACCCCCTGACCAGCGTGACGCTGGACCCTCGTGGCCAGGGTGGATTGTTCCTCCATGCCTTATACTTGCGCCGCCACTGGCTCCTTGAACCGCAGCGCCTCGCCTTCGCGGTATACTTCTAGGCTGCTGCCTAGCTTCATCCTCCCGGCCAGCAGCTCCTCGCTCAGCGCGTCCTCCACCATGCGCTGAATCGTTCGGCGCAGCGGCCTCGCCCCAAACGCCGGGTCATACCCTTGCTCGCATAGCAGCTCTACCGCTTCCCCGGTGAACGTTAGCTCTACCCCCCTGTCCTTCAGCCTTGCCCCCACCTGTTCTAGCATCAGCTCCGCTATCCTGCGTATCTGCCCCATGTCCAGCGCGTGGAACACTATCATCTCATCCAGCCTGTTCAGAAACTCCGGCCTGAAGAACCTCTTGACCTCCGCTGTTACGCTGGCCTTCATCGTCTCGTAGTCCATCGCGCCGCCCTCGTCTCCAAAACCCATCCTCTTGGCGCGCGCTATCTCGTGCGCCCCTATGTTGGACGTCATCACCACCACTGTATTCTTGAAACTGACCACCCTCCCCTTCGAATCGGTCAGCCGCCCGTCCTCCAGTATCTGCAGCAGTATGTTAAACACGTCCGGATGCGCCTTTTCTACCTCATCCAGCAGTATCACGCAGTACGGTTTCCTCCTTACCGCCTCCGTGAGCTGCCCGCCCTCGTCATGCCCTATATACCCTGGCGGGCTGCCTATCATCCTTGATACCGTGTGCTTTTCCATATACTCGGACATATCCAGCCTCACCAGCGCGGCCTCATCCCCAAACAGCGCGGCCCCCAGCGCCCGGCACAACTCCGTCTTCCCTACCCCTGTCGGCCCTAGGAACAGGAAGGAACCTATCGGCCTCTTAGGATCTTTCAGCCCGGCCCTTGCCCGCCTGATCGCCCTTGACACCGCCGTTACCGCCTCGTCCTGGCTTACCAGCCTCTTGTGAAGCTCATCCTCCAGCCTTAGCAGCCGCGCGGATTCGTCCTCTGTCAGCCTCGCCACTGGTATCCCTGTCCATGCCGCGACTATCTGGGCTATCTCCTCCTCGCCCACCTGTTCGGTCACGGCCTCCATGCCGTGTTCCCACTGATCCTGCCGCGCGTCCATCTCCATCCTCGCGCGGTTGACCTCGTCGCGCAGCTTGGCGGCCTTCTCGAAGTCCTGGTGCGATATGGCCTCCTGCTTCTCCTGCTCGATGGTCTCTATCTTAGCCTCCATCTCCTTTAGATCGGGAGGCGGCGTGTACGACTTGATCCTCGCGCGGGACGCGGCCTCATCCATCAGGTCGATGGCCTTATCCGGCAGGAACCTATCCGATATATAACGATCCGCTAGCGTGACCGCCGCGCGGACCGCCTCGTCCGTTATGCGCACCTTGTGATGGGCCTCGTACTTATCGCGCAGCCCGAATATTATCTGTATCGCCTCGTCCTTCGTCGGCTCGCCCACGGTCACGGGCTGGAAGCGGCGCTCCAGCGCGGCGTCTTTCTCGATGTGCTTGCGGTATTCGTCGATCGTCGTCGCGCCTATGCACTGTATCTCGCCCCTGGCAAGCGCGGGCTTGATCATGTTCGACGCGTCGAGCGATCCTTCCGCGTTCCCCGCGCCTATCAGCGTGTGCATCTCGTCGATGAACAGGATGATGTTCCCGGCCTTCTTGATGTCGGCTATCGCGTTCTTGAACCGTTCCTCGAACTCGCCGCGGTACTTGCTGCCCGCGATCATCGAGGCGATGTCCAGCGAGACCAGCCGCTTGCCGCGCAGCAGGTGCGGTATCGTGCCGTTGACGACGCGCTGGGCCAATCCCTCGGCGATGGCGCTCTTGCCCACGCCTGGCTCGCCGATCAGCACGGGGTTATTCTTCGTGCGGCGGATCAATATCTGTACGATGCGCTCTATCTCGGTCGAGCGGCCTATGACGGGGTCTAGCTCGTCGCGCTCGGCGGCGCGGGTCAAGTCGCGGCTGAACGCGTCCAGCGCGGGCGTGGGTATCGACTGGACGTCGGAGCCTACGGCCTCGCCGCGAAGGAGCTTCTCCAAACCCTGCCGGGCCGCGTTTATATCCATGCCCAGCGACTGGAGGATACGCGCGGCGACGCCCTCGCCCTCGCGCAGCAGCGCCAGCCACAGGTGCTCCGTGCCCACGAAGCTGTGGCCCAGCGACCGCGCCTCCATCACGCTGACCTCCATTATCTTCTTTGTGCGCGGGGTATAGCTCATCTGGCTTGGGGGCTTGGCGCCATCGCCGTAGCCGACCAGCTTCTCGGCGGTCTGCATGGCCTGCTCGTAGCGGATGCCGCCCAGCAGTTTCTGCATCGGGCCGCCCTGCTCTGTGAGCAGGCCCAGCAGCAGGTGTTCGGTGCCGACGTAGTTGTGGCGCATCTTCTGCGCGGATTCCTGCGCGGAGTTCAAGGCCCGCTGAGCGCGTTCGGTAAATTTCCCTGAAAATGCCATCTATGTCACTCCTTCATTGCCTGTTGGACCATCGCCGCGCGGCGAACGTCGCGCTGTTCATCAGAGAGCGTCTCGCCGGCGGACTGCTGCAGGCTGGCTGGCTGCGCGGACGTGAGCAGCCTATCCAGCGCTGAGAGCCTGAGCGGGATCAGCTTCATGCACGCGCCCAGGCGCAGGCATGACCAGCGCTGCATGAATTCTTTCGCGCTGATCTTCCTTGCGCGTTCCATCACGCCCAATGCCCGCATGAGCCGGTCCTCCAGCGCGATCTTGTCCCCGGCGCGCAGCGCGACGCGCACCTTCCGCTCCCAATCCATCATCTGGCTGGCGGCGGAGCGCATGTCGTCCAGTATCTCCTGTTCGGTCCTGCCCAGCGTCACCTGGTTGGAGAGCTGGTACAGGTCGCCCTGCGCCTCGGTGCCCTCGCCGTACAAGCCGCGCAGGGTCATGCCCAGCTTGGATACGGCCTGTGTCACCTTGCCCATCTCGCCGGACCATGTCAGCGCGGGCATATGCAGCATGACCGACGCCCGCATGCCCGTGCCCGTGTTCGTTGGGCAGGCGGTCAGGTACCCGAACTCCTCATCATACGCGATGTCCGTCTTTTCTATTAGCCATTGGTCGGCCTCGAACGCGGCCCGCGCGGCCTCGTCCAGATTGAATTCGTTCACGAACGCCTGAACCCGCAGGTGATCCTCCTCGTTGATCATGACGCTGAGGGTCATCTCGCGCGGGCCGGGCTTTGCGGCTGACGCGTCCCACGCGTCGAAGCCTGATACCAGCACGGCGGAGCGCTCCGGCGACTTTAGCAGGTCGCGGCTGATCAGGCGCCGCTCGACGAGCGTGAGCCGCTGCAGCGCGGAGAGCGAATCCATCCGCATCAGCGTAAGCCCATGCGGGGTGAGGGCTTCGGCGGCGCGGCGTATGCTGTCCTGCGCGGTCTCGGGGTCCAGGAATCCGGGGAAAGGCATGCCGGAGTGGTTGCGGGCGAGCCTTACGCGGCTGGACAGCGCGACGTCGGCCTCGGGGTTCATGCCCTCGAACGGGTTGACGGGCGGTTTGGCCGCCGGGTTGATTTCAGGCATTGGCTTCTCCTTCCGGGCAGGTTCCGCTGCCGCCGCTTCCGCTCCCGCATGAGGCGCGGCCCTGGCCCGCGCCGTCCTGGGCGGGCGTCATGGCGCGAAGCTCGTCGCGCAGCCGGGCCGCAAGCTCGAAGTCCTCGTCGGCGACCGCGCGGTCCATCTCGCGCCTCAATTGATCCATGCGCCGACGGATGTGGCTTTGCTCCTCGGTGCGGGATGGGGCGCGTCCGGTATGTCTCGCGCCGCCATGTATGCGCGTGAGCAGCGGGGTCAGCTGGGTCCTGAATGAATCATAACATTTAGGGCACCCTAGCATTCCCGACTTCTGGAACTCGCCGAACGTCTGGCCGCATACCTCGCAGCGCGGCCCCGGGTTCTCGCTGGACGGGGCGGGGGAACCCTGCAGCAGGTTCAGCAGCAGCGTAGACATCCCCGCCATTGTGAGGGCCTGCTTATGTTTCTGGCAGCACGACGCGCATAGGTGCTGCTCGGTCTTCTCGCCGCCGACGATCGTGGTCAAATGGACCGTGGCCGGCTGCTGGCGGCAGTTTTCACACAGCATTATATTAAGCCTCCTTCTGTTCCAGCGCGACCTGCAGCAGCATCTCCCGCAGCACGCCGGCACGGAGCGTATCCTTTAGGGCAATGGGCAGGCTGATCGCCCGCGCGGAGGTGGCGGCTCGCATCAGCGCGGCCTCCCTCTCGCTGACTATCCCCTGCTCCGACAGCTGTTGTATCATAACGATCGCGTCCTGCGCGGACACGGACGCGCCTATCCGCTGATTGATCAGGTACAGCAGGTGGTCGGCCTTGGTCTTCTTCAGCCTCACGATCCTGACAAACCCGCCACCGCCGCGCCGCGATTCTATGACATAGCCGCGGTCCGGCGTAAACCGGGTGGACAGCACGTACGTTATCTGGCTGGGCGCGCAGCGGAAATACCCGGCCAGCTCGTTGCGCTGGACGTCTACCTGGTCCTGATCCTCCCCCAGCAGCGCCTTTATGAACGCCTCGATGTCGTCGCTTAACGGCTTCACGCTTATCGACTCTCCTTATCGGGAAGCGGGCGGCGGTCCCGCCCGGCCATCTGACTATTCCTGTCTATTCATAGTATAGCAGATTACGCGGAATGTGCAACCGGATATTTTTGACTTTTTTTGACCTTCAAAATCGACATTGGCCGCGCGTGTATAGCGGTAACGTAAGTTGGGTATACCATAACCGAATCACACGCGCGAAGGAGGATTGCGTTGCGGCATTTGAAGGCGGACAGCTTCCGCGAGACGATCAAGGCGCAGGGGAAACCCATTGTGCTGGATTTTTACGCCGACTGGTGCGGGCCGTGCCGTATGCAGGCGCCTGTGTTCCAGGACGCCGAGAACGACGCGAACGGCCGCGCGGCGTTCTACAAGGTCAACATAGACGATGAGCCGGAACTGGCGGAGGCGTTCGGCGTGATGAGCATACCGACGATCGCGGTCATGAAGGACGATGAGGTAAGATACCGGAACATCGGGTTTACGAACAAGGCGCAGATACTGGAGGCAGTGGACAAGGCGGGGCGGGACGGGTAGACGTCTCCATCTAAGGGGCGGCAAGGGGGGGAACGAGCGGCTCGCGATCAGCCGCGTCCAAGCCCCCTTGCCGCCATCCTAGTGGGAGATGTCGCGCGGCGGCATAGGGGGAGAGGCCGATCACGCCTCATGCGGCAAAGGGGGCGAGGCGAATCACGTCACATGCGGTAAAGGGGGCGAGGCGAATCATGCCTCATGCGGTAAAGAGGGCGAGGCGAATCCCACAACGAGGTAGTAGCATCCGTTCCCAATCCCCCTACAATGGTAGGTGTAGGCGCGCGCAATACCTCGTTAGGGGATCCGTCCCGCCCCCTCTATCACCTGAGGGCGACATCTCCCCTAAAGGAGCGACAAGAATTAAGAACGTCGTTGCGGCGGGTTTACTACGTTAAGATGGTTATGGTGTGTTGATATAACGATTGTATACGAATTATTCGCGAAACGCCATCCATTTTCCCCCCCCTTGTCGCCTCTTTAGGGGAGATGCCGCCGCAGTGGCATAGGGGGCAATGCCAACCACTTCGTAGGTACAAAGGGCACGATGTCTGCCACTTCGTAGGTGGCAGAGGGCGATACCAACCACTTCGTAGGTAACAGAAGGCGCGATGCCCGCCACTTCGTATGCGACAGCGATCCCCCCGCCCATGATCATGGCACAGCCTTAGTCACCGCGGCCCGCCAAATCCCATCGGAATCCACGGCCTTCCCCATGAAAAGTATCCCCCCGTCGACAGCGGCGGCTGCCGTGTACCGCTGGTCCGCGTTCGGCGCGATCACGGCATGCCGCAGCAGGTTCCCGTTCGTGTCAAGCAGCGTCAGCCAGCCCACGCCCGGCTCATCCCGGGGCATTAAGTCCCCGTCCATCGCCGTCGTAGACAGCGCGATCACATACCGGCCGTCGCTTCGCCGCGTGATGAGCAGCGGCGTCGTCTCGCCGTTCCCGCCTAACGCCTGTTCCCACTGCACCCTGTCGCGCGTCAGCCCGACCGCCCACGCGTCGCGCCCGCCATGCGTCCCCACCAGCGCCGACCCTTTGGATTCCAACACGCCCACCGCCAGCGTTATGTTTGGCGTGTACTGCCTGATGATCGACATCGCGCCGTTGGTATTACCTTCCATATATGTCGCGGTCAGCGATCCATCCGAGCTTACCCGGCCCAGCCACGCGTCCGAGTTTACGCCGCCCAGCTTCCCCGCGAGCAGCCAGCCGTCGCTTGTGGTCACAGCGTCGCTGATCCACGCGTCCTCCTTCAGCTGCAGGCGGAATACCGATACCTCGTGCCCGTCCGTGCCGATCGTCACCAGCAGCGGCGTCACCCGCTGCCCGCCTTGCGCGTCCACGCGCGTCGAGACGCCTATCGCCGTCAAGCCCAGCCTGTCCGGAAGCAGTATGTTGAACCAGTCGTCCCCCGCCTCGCCGATCTGGTAATGCCACACCGACCGCCCGTCCTCCAGACGTATGGCGCAGACCCACGCGTCCTTCCCTCCGGCGTTGATGTTGAGATCATTGTTATAGCTCGTGGACCATCCGGCGAGGAATATCCTGTCCTCGACCGCGCTGCTGTCAATGACAACATTGATCATCACGCGCATCGCGGCCAGCCCGTCGTCGGTCGTGCCCCCAAGACATTTCCGCCAGACCAGCTCGCCCCGCGCGTCCACGCGGATCACCCACGCGTCAACGCCGCCGCGGTAATTCTTCACCTGACCGTCGCTGGACGACGTCTCGCCCAGTATCACCGCGCCGCCATCGGACAGCGTCGCGACCTCGATCAGCCTATCGTCGCCGCTGCCGCCATACCGCCGCGACCACAGCTCCACGCCTTCGCTGTCCAGCACGGCCACCCAGCCGTCAACGCCGCCAAGCGCGTCGTCCGCCGCGCTTACCGCCGAACCCGCCAGCCATATCCTGCCATCGCCCGCGACGGTTATCCCGGTGAACCCATCGCCCTCGCCGCCCAGAACGCGCGACCACCCCACGCCGTACAGCGGCGGTTCATCAGCCCGCGCCGCGCAGCCCGCAGCCATTAGAAGTAATGGAAACAATAAAAATAAAAACACGCGCCGCATGCGTTCACCCCGTTTTTACCGCATGCGTTCATTATATTGAAACAATGTGTGGTTAACAAGTGGCTTTCCATCTTATTGATGTTAAGTTTGCGCGTCAGGTTCCATTACAAATGTATTGCTTTTTCATCACTGGTACCCGACACGGTCAGCCTGTATCACCAGCCGCTCCTCGCGCATGCCGTCGTATGGCAGCGACTGCGGGCCTTGCGTCACGCCGAACACCGCCACCGCGTCCCCCGCCTGGAAGCGCGTCGTGCGCGGCAGAGGCTGGTAAACTATGTATATTATCCTGTCGGCGCGGTCCTCCATCACCATCGATATGTATTGGACGCTGCCCTCGTTGTTGACGCCGGCGACCTTGCCCTTGACACCGACGCTCGCCTCGCGCTGGGTGTTGGGCCGCTGGAGCTGCGCGTACGTGAACGCCAGGAACTTCGTCTCGTCGCGCGTGCTGGAGTATGTGTAGATGTTGATTCCCGGCGACACGGCCCGCTGCGCCGCTGGATCGGCCAGCATCGCCTGCATCAGCGGCGTGATCTCGCGCCCGTCGCCGCCAATCCGCGTCTGTTGGCAGAACACCCTCGCCGCGATCTCCAGCGTCCGGAAGTAGCTGGTGTTGATCCGGTTGTCAAAGAATCCCAGGTCGCGCAGCTGCTGCTTGATCCGCTGAACGTCGGCGCTCTCCATTCCGTAGCGGACGCGCTTGTAGTCCTGTATTTCCCGCGCGTAAAGCTCCTCGTACGCCGCGAGGTTCGCGGTCGGGGCGCTCCAGTCCGCAAGGACGGCGCGGGGCGGGATCAGCGCCGCCGCTATCATCGCTATCGTCGCTATCGCTAAAGCCATCTTCGTGAATTTGTTCATCATGCTACCTCATCTGCACCTGACCCTTTTCGGTCAGATGCCACGCGCCATCGCTGGACCTCGCCAGCGACGCGGGCTTGATCACCGCGTGTATCCGCGCGTCCAGCCTCGCGCCGTCGAACAGCAGCTTCGGGTCGTGCGTTGTCGAGAACCTGTCGTAGTTCGGGAACAGGTACGCGCGGTTCTGGTCGATCCACGCGAAGAAACCCTCGCCCCCGGGATCGAGCGTCACCGAGTTGGACCACAGGTCAGGAGCGCCGCGCGGCGACATCCTAAGCAGCGTAAGGCGCGGGTGAGTCTCCTGGAGCGTGTCGGAGAAGTTGAACGGCTGGTTGGACAGCAGCAGGTTGTTCACGGACTGCGCCAATTCCTTGCCGCGCTCGGGCATGAACCGATCCGGCAGCGCGTTCATCTGGGCAGGCCGGCGCGGTGGCGGCGCGAACTGCGAGGGCTGGTAGAACTGCTGCTGATCGGCCGCGGCCGGTTGGACCGCGCCCTGCGCCCCGGGCTGCTGCTGCGCGGGCGTGAACGCGCCCGACTGCGCCCGCTGCGCCAATTCGAGCAGTAGGCGGTGCATAGCCGCCAGGTTGTCGTGCAGGCGCGTAAACTCACGCGCCATCCAGTTCTCCTGCGCCTGCGCGCGCCGGTTCAGCCGCACCAGCAGCGTAAGCAGCACAATGCACATCGCCAGCGCCATCCCCGATAGAAACGCCGAGCCCATCGCCAAGCTTCCCTCATTCCATTCCAAATCGACCGCTGCCTCCGTCCCGGACATATCTATGATTGGTCTATACTGTATCTTTCGTCCATTCCTTACCT
The DNA here is from genome assembly GCA_031270865.1 of Oscillospiraceae bacterium. Classification (GTDB taxonomy): domain Bacteria; phylum Bacillota; class Clostridia; order Christensenellales; family Aristaeellaceae; genus BNUH01. The sequence goes on along the minus strand of JAISWI010000016.1, from coordinate 31,688 downwards.
CATTATTCCCAATCAGGTCACGCTGTACGCATCATTCTGTTCATCGCGGCCAAAACTTCGACGAATCGGCCCGCGATCGAGTTCTTTATCGGCAGCGGCTGCCCGGGCAGTGTCGGCTCCGGATTATGCCGCTTGCACTGCAGCCATACGCCGCGGAAGTACGCCTCAAAGTTGTAACGGTCCGCGCCCAGCGGCGGATCGAACACCGATGAGAGGAATTCCAGGAACTCGGCGTCGTCGTCGAACGACTCGCGCAGCGCGGCGAAACTGCCGTCGATCAGTTCCTTGAAGTCGTCGGTCATCGCCTGGTATACCACGCCGTCGTCGGATGTTTTGTACGCGCTTCGGTTCGGCCATCCGGCGCGTCTGGCTTCGTCGGCGGGTCCGGCGGCGCGTTGCAGCAGGTACGCCTCCGGCGCTAGCGCTAGCCCGGACGCCGTCTCCTGCTTGGGCATGAACGGCTCGATGATCGTCGCGTCGATACGTTTGCCGCCGCATCCCACGGTGAACGCGCGTTTCAGCCTGGCCATCTCCTCCTGATAGCGCGACTCGTTGCGCCGCTCTACCGGGCGCAGCCGCTCCACGCCGTCCTCGTCGGCCTGCGTGACCAACTCCACGTCGTTGTAGAGCATCATCAGCATCTTCGCGCCGTTGCCCAGTACCGCGACGGGCAGAGTCCGCCCCGTCAGCCCGGACGCCTTCGATTCGCCCATCTCGCTTGCGGCCTCACGCGCCATCCAGCCCGCGAAATAGAACAGCAGGTACAGGTTGAACCGCAGTATATTGATATAATTTAGTAATGGTTCGGCTGTGCGGTGGAGTCCCTTTATCGAGTCGGCGATCTCGTCGGCGAGGACGTTCCACACGCGGCGGAATTCACCCGCGCGGCCCTCGTCCAGCGCGGCGGCAAGCGCGGCGCGGTGCTCGGGCGAGGCGGTCTGCCCCCTGAACGAGAAGAATGAGTCGATCAGGTTGCGGCGCGGAGCGCGGTCGGGGCCATGGTTTTCGCGCGTGACCGTGTCGCAGAGGATCGCGTTGCCGGCCCACTTCAGCGAGGCCTGCATCAACAGCCTGCGTCCCAGCCACAGCGACATGTCGGTCGTGCCGCCGCCGATGTCCACGCAGAAGAACCCCGTCTCGTCGTTGACCGTCAATCCATCCATGAAGCGGGCCTGTATCCCGTTATCCATCAGCATGAACCCGACGGCCTCCGACTCCGAGCAGAAGTTCGCGTCGTAAGGGAGCCGGTAAGCGTTCTGGCACAGGCTGGAGATGATCGCCTGCATCTTGGAGACGTAGTCCTCCTGCTGGCGGCCCAGCATGGACAGCGGGTATGACGCCCGCCAGTGGACATACTTCGCCCCGTGCTGGGCCGCGTGCCACAGCGCCATCATCAGGTATTGCTCAAGGAACAGATGCGCCCGGAGTTTGTCCGAGCCTAACGCGCTCCACTTCAGATCGTCGGACACGTCGCGTATAAGTTCCGGTCGGAAGCGCGATTCCCATAGGAATGGTATCGCCGTTTGGATGATCGCGCGGCCCTCCTGAAGCGGCTCGTCCTTGCGGCGCAAGAGGGTGTAATGGGTCGCGCGGTCGGCAATGTTGTCGTTGACAAACCGGGCGGTCATGTCCAGCTCGGCGTCGGCGGCGCGTCCGAATATGAACAGCGAGCCATCCTTCGAGAATGAGAGCGGCGCGGTCACGCCGGAGGACGGGTCGTGCTTGTAAACGGTGGTGCCCGTGGTGCCGAAGTCGAAGCCGATGTGAAGCTCAAGGGTTTTCGGGTTCGCGATGGTTTCGAACCGCGGCGCGAGTATGCCCGTTTCCTCCTTGCCCAGCGAGAAGGAGAGGCCGTCCGGCATGCGGGTCAGGAGCGTTACCTCGCTGACCGTGGACGGGTCGGCGTCCAGCGGCGCCGCGCCTAGCGGGAGCATGTCCTCCGTGCCGGACTGGAACAGGTAGTAGCGACTCCAGCCGGGCATTGACTTAGGCGGCCAGACCGCGACGCGGGGCATAGTTTTGGTGTTCGAGAGGTTGATGAGGTCCTGAGCGCGGTAGAGGCGGTAGGCGATTGGCTCGTCTTTGGAATCGACGAGGGTGGCTTCAACCGCGCCGTAACGCCAGCGGAGGCGGGTCTTGATCGCGCCGGAACGAAGATCGGGCATGCGCTGACGCGCCCAGGCGCGTCGGATGGGTAGGAGCGCGCGCCAAGGGGTGTCGGAATCGTTATGGCGGATTATCATTGTGGGGGATTGGACAGCGCTGAGATGGTTGTAGTCCGGGCCGACACGGAACAGGCAGATACGGTCCGTGAAGATGGAAGGGGCGGACGGGGCGGGCGAGGTTATCGAAGCGGCCGGGCGTTCCTCAGTGAAGAGGATCTCGCGGACACGCTCGTTGACTGGGTAGTCGGAGATTTCGTCGCCTAAGGCGTCAAGGGTTTGGAAAAATTCGCGGATGAGCGCGAGTTGAAGCCCGTCACGGTTCTCGGCGGCGGGGATGGAGCGCTCGCGGAGCGCGTAAAGCTCGTTGCGCAGCGCGATGGCCGCCGGGCGGAGCGCGGGGTCGGCGAGTAAGGCGCGGGGGGCAGTGACGGAGGTGGGCGTGAGCCAGGGGTAGGCGGGTTCGAAGGGGCCGCGAAGCTGCGCGGAAGGGCAGATCATAGAGGGCATGGAGGGGAAACGAAACGCGATGGAGGAATAGGTTCCGTCAGGGTGGCGGAGTTCGAACAGCGTAAAGCGGTCGATAGAGCGGCGCTGCGCGGTCTCGCGAAGGATGCGGGAGAACGGGGAGTTGGGTAGGGACGCGAGGAGGATTGTGCGGGCGCGGAGATGGCCGCCGATGGTTGTGAGGAGGAGGGTCGCCAGGAGGCCCTGCCAGGTTGAGACGGCTTCGGGGGCGCGGATGGACAGGTCGAAGTCAAATTGCATGGACTGGCTGAATAGGTCGGGGATGGAATGCGCTTTCTCAGAGGAGGATGGCACGTCGATAGAGCGGCTGATGAGGGTTAACGCGGAGGCGCGGGCAGTCCAATGCGCGTTCTCGGGCGCTTGTACGCCATGGCCAGCGGCCAGACGGGGGAGTAGGGCGACGCGCCGTTCCGGCGCCGTAGGCTTCGGCATACTTACCTCCAAGATCGGGATATTATAGGAATCAACCCGCCGCATCGACACATGGGTCCAGCGTCACGCTGGTCAGGGGGGCAAGGGGGGTGAAACCCCCTTGCGGGGTCTGGGGCGGAGCCCCAGCGTACCCAACCCAGCGCACCCTCCGTAAAGGGCGAAGCCCGAAAGACTCACCAATCCCACGGTCAGGATATGGCAGACAATGCCCTGGGGACGCGTCATGTTGTTCGCCTCACGCTTATATAACGTACCAACCGGGCCAAACCGTCCATAATATGGCATAGCCGCTCTTGGAGGCGCATTATGTACAGAAACAACGAAACCATCGTCGAAATCCTAGCTGACGGCTTACACCACACCGGCGAAGACATCGGCGCGTATCTCGGCGTGACGCGCGCGGCGGTGTGGAAGCAAGTCGAGCAAGCGCGGGCGAAGGGCCTGACAATTGAGTCCTCCGGCAAACTTGGTTATCGCCTGATTCCGCCGGAGGATCCCCTCTTCCCGCCGTTGTTAGACATACCAGGCTGCGAGATAGAATACTGGCATGAACTGGTGGGATCCACCAACACTCGCGCGGCCGAGCTTGCGCGTCAAGGAGCGGAGGAGGGGACGCTCGTGCTGGCGGAGGTCCAGACTGGCGGCAGGGGACGGCGGGAGCGCGGCTGGGCGTCGCCGCTGGGCGGGGCGTGGTTCTCTCTGGTGTTGAGGCCTGCCAGACCGCCGTCGGAGGCGCAACGGATACCGCTGGTCGCGGCGGTCGCGGCGGCGGAGGCTTGCCATGACGCAACAGGCCTATTCCCCGGCGTAAAGTGGCCGAACGACCTGATGCTCAATGGCCGCAAGCTGTGCGGGATACTGCTGGAGATGTCCGTCGAGGCGGAGCGGGTCCAGCGCCTGGTAATGGGCGTGGGCATAAACGTCTCGCAGCGGCGGTCGGACTTCCCCGAAGCGCTGGCCGAGACCGCGACCTCGCTGGCGATCGAGGGCGGTAAACCGGTCAAGCGCGGCGACGTGGTACGGGCGTTCGCCTCCCGATTCTGGGATTGGTACAGGAGGCTGGAGGCCGGCGGCAACGCGTTCTACCGCGAGGTATTCCTCCCGGCGTACGCGTCGCGGTCGGTGACGCTGGGCAGGGAGGTTACGGTCGCGGCGGACGCGGGGACATACGCCGCGAAAGCGGAGGCTATCGGGGCGGCGGGTGAGCTGATCGTGAGGATGGATGGCGGCGCGTTGCGTCCGGTGTGGGCGGCGGACGTGTCGGTGAGGTGAACCCGCGCCGCCAGAACCACTATATTCACATACGGTTCGCCTTGATGAAGTCCGCGACCTCGCCGACCTCGCAGAACGCCAAGCAGATCACGGTGTCCGCGCCGCCGTAGTATATCGCGATACGCCCGGTGTCGGCGTCCGTGAGCGCGGCGCATGGGAACGCGACGTTGGGGACGTCTCCCACCTGCTCGTAGATTCTCTGAGGGCTCAGCAGGTAAGGCGCGGTCCTGGCGATCACCTTCCACGGCTGGTCTATATCCAGCAGGCACGCGCCGAACGAGTACACGAACCCGTTGCAGCTGGTCAGCACGCCGTGATAGAACAGCAGCCAGCCCTCGTCGGTCTCGATGGGTATCGGTCCCGCGCCTACCTTGGTGGACTGCCAGCCACCCGCCGTGCCCATCACATACCGATGTTTGCCCCAATATACCAAATCGGGGCTCTCGGAGTAGTAAATATCACCGAATGGGGTATGCCCGTTGTCGCTAGGCCTGGAGAGCATAGCGTAGTTGCCGCCGATCCGCCTGGGGAACATCACGCCGTTCCTGTTAAATGGGAGGAACGCGTTCTCCAGCTGCGTGTATGTCCTGAAGTCGCGGGTCTTCGCCATTCCGATGGTGGGACCGTGGTAGCCGTTGCACCAGCTGACGATGAACTCGCCGTCGATCTCGCAGCAGCGCGGGTCATACCCGTATACGAAAGGCCCTACCTCGTCGGCCAGCGGGTTGACGAGGTTGAACGGCTCGGGGTCGATGTCCCACTTCAGCCCGTCGTCCGACCGCGCGGAGTGGATGCGCATCTCGCGCCGCCTGTCGTCGATCCGGAACACCCCGGCGAACCCGCCCTGGTACGGCACGACCGCCGAGTTGAATATCGAGTTGGCGCACGGCACCGCGTCGCGCGGGACGATGGGGTTGCGGTCATACCGCCACACCGCGTTAAGCTCGCCCGCAGGTTTGTCCTGCCAGGGCATATTAGGCAGCGGCCTGCCGATGATCCTCGCCATAAAACCAGCCTCCTTGCGTAATTTGGCAATTCCTTATTGTAGGCTGCCGGAGCCGCGCAGTCAACCGCCGGGGCTTTGGCAGGAAAAGGCCGCCATAGCGCGGCGGCCTTCGACCCTGTTTGCGGGTAGCAGGCACGGTTAATAGTGTTTCGGCCTGTTTTCCCTGTCCGGGTTCCGGTTCCACCATGGGTTATACGGGCGGTATGGATACGTGGGGTACACCGGCTGCTGCGGCCACGTCTGGTCAGGGTTTTGGTAAGTCGGCGGGTAGTAGTATACCGGGGGTTGTACAACCACCGGGGGCTTTACGATCACGGGCGGCTGTACAACTACCGGGGGCTGCTGCGTGACTATCGGCACGTCGTTGATCGGCTTCAGGTACGCCGCGTAGCCGTAGAGCGTCCTGCCGTTCCACAGCACCTGGATGAAGTCCTCCACGCGGCCTGTCGCGGTCATGGTGGTTCCGCGCGGCGGGTAAGCCGCGATGTTCCAGTTTCCGGACAGGCTGGGCGTAGTGCGCAGGTTCAGGCGCTTGCAGTCGGTGATCTCGACCGTCACGGGCCAGCGTCCGCTGAAGTAGCCCCACTTCTCCTTGATCGGCGGGTCAATCCCGTCCGCCGCCGCCGGGATAACGCCGACCATGAGCGTCGCGGTCAGCAGCGCCAGCGCGATCAGTGTCCTGGCAATTGCGTATCTCTTCATACACATCCCTCCATCATCCAAAAGCGTTTTGTGTTACTGTAACAAACAACCGTGGATTCCATTAACGGTATTTACCCGTTTGACTGGGTTTTCCAGCCCAGCACTATTATACCATAGATCCGGCGCAGAGCAATAGCGGGATTCCGGAGACGGGGGCTTCCCGGAGTTATCGGCCGCGTTGGTTCCATTCGCGGATTTGGATGGTAAACCGGTTGACAAGCGGAACGCGTTGTGCTAAACTGTGCTGGTAGGGACAGTAATCCGCAAGCAGGCGGTGCAATTATGACAAATATGTTAATGGGGACGGCTGGCGCGGGACATTCGGCCCGTGCTGTGAGGACACGCCGTACACTGCTCCAGGTTTTGTCCGGCTGGCAGCTGTACGCCATGGCTCTGCCGACAATGGCGCTGCTGTTCGTGTTCAGCTATTGGCCGATGTTCGGCGCGATACTCGCTTTCAAGAAGTACAAGGTCAAGGATGGCATACTCGGCAGCGCGTGGATGAACCCGCTGCTGCGCAACTTCCAGGCCCTGAACTCCGCCGACGCGCGCCAGGCGATCCGCAACACGCTGTCCCTGAACTTCATGTTCATCGCCGCGGGCACGGTCTTCGCGCTCGCGCTCGCGCTGATGTTCAACGAGGTGCGCCACAAGGCGTACAAGAAGGTAACCCAGTCGCTCAGCTTCCTGCCCTACTTCATCTCGACGGTCGTGATCGGCATATTCGCTTCGGGCATGCTCAACTATGAGAACGGCTCGATCAACGGTATGCTGGCCGCGCTGGGCCGGGAGAAGATCGGTTTCTTCATGGAGGCGCGGTACTGGCCGCTGATATTGCTGATCGTAACCATATGGAAGGGCGCGGGGTACAGCTCCGTTGTGTACCTGGCCACAATCGCGGGCGTCGACTCGGAACTGTACGAGGCTGCCAAGATCGACGGCGCGTCCCGCTGGGGGGAGATGTGGCATATATCCCTGCCAATGCTCCGCCCGACCGTCATAGTGCTGACGCTGCTGGCCATCGGCCGCGTAATGAACGCCGACTTCGGTCTGTTCTACAACGTCACGCAGGATATGCCCACGCTGTACTCGACTACGGATGTAATCGACACGCACGTATACCGCCTGCTGCGCAAGCGCGGCGACATCGGCATATCGACGGCGGTAGGGCTGTTCCAGTCCAGCATATCGTTTATACTGGTATTGATAAGCAACTACGCCGCGCGGAAGATCGACGATTCAGCCGCGCTGTTCTAAGGAGGCTGGCCGACATGACGGGCGCTTCGCCGAAGATATCCGCGGTTCCCGGCAAGGCTGGCGCGAAACGGAGACCAAGCGCGGGTTCCTTCCTCATCCACCTGTTCGTGGGCGCGTTCGCGCTGGCGTGCCTGTATCCGTTCGCGCTGGTCATCGCGGGATCGTTCACGACCAAGGCGTATTCCACGCTGCATGGGTTCACGCTGTGGCCCGGCGTTGGCGGGCTGACTCTCGCCGCGTATCAGTCGCTGTTCGTCAACATGACGTTCATCGTGAACGGGTACAAGGTAACGCTGTTTACGACAATATTCGGCACGGCGCTGTCGCTGTTCACCAACTCGATGATGGGCTTCACGCTCTCGCGCAAGCAGCTGAAGGGCCGGCGGGCGATCAACTTCTACGTGCTGTTCACGATGCTGTTCTCCGGCGGCATGGTGCCGTGGTACATCATCTGCATCCGCTACCTAGGCTGGATGGTCGACACGGTATGGGCGCTGATCATACCGATGCTGGCCGGACCGTGGAACATATTCCTGTTCCGCAACTACTTCACCTCCGTGCCGGACGCGCTGTACGAATCCGCGCGGATAGACGGCGCGGGCGATTTCCGCATATACTCCGGCATATACATCCGCGTCTCCGCGCCGGTTCTGGCGACCGTCACGCTGTTCACCGCGCTGGGGTTCTGGAACGACTGGTGGCTGGGGCTGATGCTGATCAAGGACCACACCGAGCTGTACCCGCTCCAGATGTTGCTGCGCAACATTATATCCAACCTGCAGTTCCTGCAAACGATGGAGGCCAGCCCGCAGGTGCAGGCGCTGATGGCGTCGATACCCAGCGACAGCGTGCGCATGGCGCTCGTCATCGTGACGACCGGGCCGATACTGCTGCTATACCCGTTCGCGCAGCGGTACTTCGTCAAGGGGATCATGGTCGGCGCGGTGAAGGGCTAAGCTCCCCGGGGGGACGGTTCCCCCTTAACATATACCGCGTCAAGCGGTATGCCAATAACGCTAGGAGGCTCTGCATGAAACGCGTATTCGCCGTACTGCTCGCGCTCGGCCTGTGCCTGTCGATCGTACCGTCGATAGCCTCGGCTGAGGAACTCAAGCCGGTGAAGCTGTCCTTCGTCTTCTTCGGGGACAAGAAGGCCGCCGTGGACCAGGTGTGGACAACCATCGCCGACACTTACCGGGACAGGCTGAACGCGGACTTCAACATCCGCTACATCCCGGGCGACGACTACAAGACCACGCTGCTGCTGATGGCCGCCGCCGGGGAAAGCTGGGACATGAACTTCGACGGCAACTGGCTGGGCTACTACCAGATGATCGCGATGGACGCGTATCTGGACCTGACCGCCCTGCTGCCCGAGTACGCGCCCGACCTGTACGCCGCGTACCAGGAATCCGGAGCGCTGGAAGCCGCCACGTATAACGGCAAGATAGTCGCGCTGCCCTGGACGATGGTCATGAACAACCGCACCAACTTCCAGTGGCGCGGCGACCTGGCCAAAGAAGCGGGCATCGAGCTGAACCCCGAGGACATCACCGACTTTGACGATGTGTTCGAGGCGCTGCTTCAGCTTAATGCGGCCTACCCGGACCGTTACACAATCGAGGTGTCCTCGCTGGACGCCATGAAGGTTAAGTACTCGCTGGCCGACCTGGGCAACAACCTGGTCGTCGACCTGAGCGACGATACCCCCTCCGTGCTGGCTCTTGAGGCGACCGACGCGTACCGCGAGTACGCCCAGTACGCCAAGAAGCTGCAGGACGCCGGGCTGATCTGGAAGGACGTCCTCAACGACAAGACCGACCACAACGCGCTGATCGACCAGGGCAAGCTCATCACCAAGTGGGGCACGAGCGAATTCGCGCGCACCAACCGCGCCTGGGTTGAGGAGGGCGCGTACTGGGATTACGCGTTCCTGTATCCGGACGGCAAGTCCCCCAACCGCACGCCCCTGGCCAATATCTCCACCATCTCGGCTACGAGCGACAACCCCGAGCGCGTCCTGATGTACATGAACCTGCTGCAGACGGACCAGGCGCTGTACGACCTGATGCACTACGGCATCGAGGGCGTGACGTATGAGCTTAACGGCGAAGAGGCCGTGTATCCCGAGGGCATGAACCAGGCCAACAGCAACTTCATGGACTGGGGCGGACGCTGGGCGTTCTGGAAGCCGCAGTTCATGCGCCCGGACGCGAGCTTCCACAAGGATTTCTGGAAGGAGGAGGAAGAGAACGCCTACTCCAACCCGAACAACGTGGTATCCCCGTACGACGCGTTCAGCCTGAACGCCGACGATATCTCCATTGAGACCGCGCAGCGCGATCAAACGCACGCCGACGCCGATAAGCTGATATCGGTAGGTCTCGCCGGAGACGCGGACGCGGCTGTGGATAAGCTGATAGCGGACCAGGCCGCCAACGCCGCGATCATCATCGCAGAAGCTCAGAAACAGCTTGACGCCTATCTAGCCTTGCGCCAGTAACCGGTAACCGCGCGTCCTTCGTGTACATGCGATAGCGATACACTGCGGGATGACGGGGCTGCGGCAGCGCGGCCCTGTTTTTGCGCGGTTGGGTAACTATAGGATCAATCCCCAACCCCGGACGCGTGACCGCGTTATAGTATTCCAGCAGCCTACCGTCACGCGGGAAGCGCGTGTACACGCTGCGCGCGTTGTCCGGCGACGCCAGCACCACGCCATGCCGTATTCGTCGTAGCGTGCCTTGGGAATGGCGATCATCGTGGCGAACAGATCATCGCTTCTCGCGCTCTTGAGTATTTCGGCTGCTGCCGCGAGTATCTCCTCCCGCGGCAGGTACCCCTCACGCGCCCGCGTGATGCCCTTGAGCGGCGTGTCCAGTATCAGGGCAGCCGCCTCCGCGCTGTCGCGGTTGTCGAGCGCCTCGCCAAACCCCGCCCAGTCGTCGTCTATGCGCAGGTCCCACATGTGGTCGCTTAGGCAGAAGTAATGGAACAGCTCGACCGGCGAGAGCGGGTCCTTATACCGCGTAACAATATTGTCGATCCGCGCGGACAGGCTCTCGCCCACGGACTGAATCGCGCCCATCTGCCCGCCCGTCATCCGCGCGGGAGCGTACCATTCGAACGCGTCCCCCTCCACGGACGCGGCCATCGGCAAACCAACCCAAACAACAGCCAGCGTAGCGCAAACAGCGGCAGCCAGCCATCTCCCCAGAACCCGTCGATCGTCACAACCTTTAAACACTACCACCACCTCCGGATTTATAATACACCAAATAGGCGTGGATGTCAATTGGCAATACAGCTAAATTTAAGTAAAAATCAGGTAAAGGCTATACAAGCCAAGGCCGACAGCCAGCCTGCCCGCCGCGCCGTCGGAATCCCGCCAGGCAATTTTTCATGGCCGGGTTCCAAAACATACCAACTTCTGATATATATCCCCCAGCCTGTACATACAATGCGACTGGACTGCCATATACACAACAGGCGCAAAGGAGCGATGAGCATGCCGGGCAACACGATTGCCGAGAAGGTCACTTTGAAGATACAGGACGCCGAGGGTCTGGCGGCGATGCGCAGCGGCGCGGAGTACGAGCTGGCCTGCGACATCGCGCTGGGCGGCCTGTGGCATACGCTGGAGGGGTTATCCAACATCGCGCTGTATGGCAACGGGCACCAGATTCGGAACTTGACCGCGCCGCTGTTCGGCCATCTTACCCAATCCAAGGTCATGCACCTGCGCGTGGAGGCCCGCGTGGCCCGGCAGACGGAACGTTACACGGGCGCGTTGGTCCGGACCGGTATCCGCGTGACGATATCCGGCTGCTCGGTGAGCGGCGCGGTCGACGGCGCGGAGTATACAGGCGGCCTGGCCGGGGATCTGAGCCAGTCCACGATCACCAACAGCGCGAACGTGGCGGTCGTCTCGGGCGAACAGTACGTGGGCGGACTGGCGGGGTGCGTCTCGCATTCCAGCGTAACGGAGAACACCAACAGCGGCCAGCTGAAGGCGCAGGGCCGCGCGATGTACGGCGGGGGCATAGTCGGCTACGCGCAGGACGAATCGTTTATAGCCGACAACACGAACACCGGGCCGATCGTCGGGTTTCAGTTCCACGGTCTGGGCGGGATCGCCGGCGGCATACGCGACGTACGCGTGTGCTCTGGCAACGTCAACAAGGGGATGCTGCAGGGCCGGCGCTTCACTGGCGGGATAGCAGGCATGGCCGACGCCTCCGCGATCGAGTCCAACCACAACCTAGGCCCGGTAAGCTGCAGCCTGGACAACGTCGGCGGGATCGTGGGCTACGCGTTCAAGGCGCCCGTGCTCATACGCGGCAACACCTCCGCTGGGACCGTCGAGGGCCAGGCGGACTTCACCGGGGGGATATGCGGTTACGGCGGCGCGGGAGCGGCGATCATCGATAATATTGTGTCCTGCCCGACGATAAAGGGCATGGGCAGCGTCTACCGCGTGCTAGGCGGTGGCGACGCGCGGCTGTCCAACACGCGCGTGAACGGCCAGTGCGTGGTGATCGGGCCGACGCCGCCGCTGATGTATTTTAAGGAATCCATAGTGACGCTGGATAACCCGGAATACGGCGTGAACGGCAGGCACGGCGAGTCGTTCATCTGCCCGGAGGGGATGTCGGCGACCGGGATATGGCTGCAGTGCGTGCCCAACGCGAAGGTGGTGGTCTCCGGAAACGAGATGGCCGCGAGTAACGCCGCGCAGCCGGAATCCAGGACGATCACGCCAGCCGACCAGTCCGGCGGCCCCGGCGCGGACACGCGGGAGCAGACGGTCAGCGAGGTCGAGGCGGGCATCGCGGTGCTCAGCCGCTCGTTCGAGCAGATCGTCACATCCCTGGGATTGGGCGTAACGGCGCTGTCGCGGGTATTCCAGACGGGCGTCGAGCTGCTCCAGCCCATGCTAAGCCGCGACCGCCAGACCCTGCGCACGCTGCGGCTGCTGCAGTCCACGCTCAACGCGTATATGGAATACTGCGACAGCGTCGATCCGGGTGATGTCGTGGAGTATGCCAGCGCGGCCAGCCAAGCCGATCCGGACGTAGTGCTGAACGCGAAGGTGGAGCGCGTCGTGCTGAAGCTGTCCGCCGGTACGACCCAAACCCCGCTTGAGGGCGTGCCCGTCACGGCCTACGGCGAGGGATTCAGCAGGACATTCTATTCGGACGCGGAGGGCCAGGCGATCGTCGAGGGCCTGCCAGCCGGGATATACGAGGTCCGCGAGGACGCGGCGCCGCCTCTCTACCTGCGCGACAGCGACGCCCACCGGCTGGTCGTGCGAGACGATGGCGAATATGTCTGGGAGGGACGGCTGGGCCTGCATTGGGGCAACCTGATCATGGTGACGGTCCCGCATCGCCGCGATGATTCCGCGCTGTTCCTGCATGGTGAGGAGTGGGCGGCGCGTCCCGATAAACCCGCAGCCGACGCGAACATCCCGCCGCGCCCGCCGTCCGAGTCGAAGCCCAGGCCCCGGCAGATAATCGGTCAGCGCGGTAGGACGATCATCACCCAACAGGTTCGCGGCGGCGGCGCGCTGGAGCCTGACGGAGACGCGAAGGAAGCCGCGCAGCGCATGATTGAGTCGGTATTGGGGCCTGGAGCCCAGGCCGGGGCAGGCGATCCGCCCAAAGAGGCCGCCGCGTTACACGTGGATGAACCGATAGCCGAACCTGTTTCTGAATCCATAACCGAATCCATTCAGGAACCCGTGACAAAAGAGGACGAGGTGAGGACAATATAGTCCCGGCCGGAGCGCGGCGGATGGTCGCGAACGCCGCGTTCCGGTCCGGCGGCTATAGCACCGTCCCTGGATAAGGGGATGAACACATGACATGTGATCCCAAGCAATGCATGGCGGGCGATCCGCGCGAAGGCTGCCCGAAGGCGGCGCGGCAGCGTGAGCGTTCCCTGTCCAACGATGTCGACCCGCGCATGCGCCAGTGGAAACCCGGCGAGGCCCCGTCCATCGGGGTGCGCTGGATCAAGACATACAGCCCGCGCAAGGACGCGGAGATGATCGGTTGGTATGACCGCCGCAGCCTCGTCCCGATCGTCCTGCGTCGGGTACGCTCGCCGATGGGTGAGCCCAGCTGCATGAACTGCCCGTCGCGGCGGTGGACCGTCCGTGACGGCGCCGCCGGGCCGAAGGACTAACTGGCAGAACGAAAACGCCTCCAGACTGCCGGGACGGCGCGGGAGGCGTTGTCGTTCAATTGTCCCCGGCCAGGTAGTTGTTAAGGAATGTGCGCAGTTCGGTCCATGATCGGATGTCGCGCGCGTGTTCGCGCACGCTTTCTTTGGCGTAGTCGGGCAGTTTGGCGAAGTAATCGCGGGCGCGGGGGTCGCGCGAGAGCAGCGCGTCCAGGTTCTGGTAGATGGACATGGGACATCCTCCTTTGTTATACCGCGCTAGGCGGTATATCGCCGCGATGGGGTTGGTAGTATTATGCGGCGTCGGGAGGGTAAGCATCCGCGGCGGTGAGGGCTTTTGTGAATTATTACGAAAGGGTGGCTCCCTATGTAAGCTGCGGGGGGATAGGTATCGCCCGCTTTGTCGCGGTGGGATTCGCGCCGCTCGATCTGACGCGGTGGGATTCGCTTCGCTCACTCTGTCGCTGCGGCGACATCTCTCCTAAAGGAGCAACAAGAGGTTTGGTTACGGTTTAACGTGATTTCTCTATCCTACCACGTCTCACCCAATCCCATCGAAGCGGCGTATCAAAACTTTTTGTCACCCCTTTGGAGGAGATGTCGCCGCAGCAACAGAGGGAGGCGGCGCATTACCAGCGCCATAGCTATAGAGGAGAGTGACGCTAATCCCACAGCGGTAGAGGGGGGGCAAATCCCCCTTCACGCGCGTAGGGAACCGCTCCCAAACCACATTTCCGGTCAATGCCGAAAAATGCGTAATTAAGCCTCCGCGTCCCTTCCGTTTACTTATTAAGGTAATCAATCCAACACTATCCGATTGACACACAGCCCCTTGGGGGGTATCATGTTATCGACGGAAATACGACAAGAACGCGCCGCATAACGCGAGATGGAGGCATTATAATGGCTGTCAACCAGGAGACACCCGCTAACCCAGGCGCCATCGGATTCATACCCGCGCCACCGGAACGGATGAAGGCAAAACCCGACGAAACATGCCTGGACTTCGGCAAGATATTCACGGACTATATGTTTGTTATGGATTACGCGGACGGCGCGTGGCGCGACGCGAGGATCCAGCCGTACGGGCCGTTCATGATGGACCCGGCATCAAGCGTGCTTCACTACTCACAGAGCGTGTTCGAGGGCCTGAAGGCTTACCGCGCGGCGGACGGCTCCATCCGGTTATTCCGCGCGAAGGATAACTTCGAGCGTATGAACACCTCCTGCGAGCGGCTGTGCATCCCTAAGATCAACCCTGACTTCGCGCTGGAGGCGATGAAACGCCTGCTGCGCCTAGAGGCGGAATGGGTGCCGTCGGCCCCGGACACCACCATGTACATACGCCCGACGATCATCGCCGTCGACCCGTTCCTGGGCGTGCACGCCGCCGAAAAGTATATATTCTATATCATACTCTCGCCGTCCGGCGCGTACTTCCCGGACGGGATGTCTCCTGTGCGCATTTTTGTCGAAGACGAGTTTGTCCGCGCGGTGCGCGGCGGCATGGGCTTTTCCAAAACGGGCGGCAACTACGCCGCGTCCATACTGGCCGGGGCGGTCGCTAAGCGGAGGGGATTCACGCAGGTGTTGTGGCTGGACGGCGTGCGCCAGCGTTTTGTCGAGGAAGTCGGCTCGATGAATATATTCTTCAAGGTTCGCGGCGAGCTGTGGACGCCCAAGCTCAACGGCTCCATACTGCCCGGCATCACACGTTCCAGCGTGATCGCGCTTGCCCAGGCGATGGGGGTCAAGGTGGTCGAGAAGGATATTGATATATATGAATTGTTCGAATTGGGCGCGCGAGGCGAGCTGGAGGAGGCGTTCGGCTCCGGGACAGCCGCCGTTATCTCGCCTGTCGGCATGCTCAGGCTGCAGAATCGTGATTTAATAATAAATAATTTCCATACAGGACCGCTGGCGCAGGGCCTGTATGACACGCTCACCGGGGTGCAGTACGGGCGGCTGACCGATCCGCTCGGGTGGACGGAGACGCTGTAGTATAGCCAACCGACTTGAAAACACGGACAGATTAGCGAAGATGCCGCGTGTTAAAGTTGGTTGACTATAATTCTTTCGGCGCGGCGCGGTGGGAATCGCGCCGACGGAGGTTGGTATCGTGAGGAGGTATCTGGACTTTGAGGGGCTGCGTCTGAAGGATCAGACGGCCAGCGCTATGCGCTCGGCGCGGTACGCGCTGTGCGAGAAACTGTTTGCCAGCCAGCCGCCGCCCATGAACGGCGTGCTGGCCACTTGGTCGGCGGAGGCGTTGGAGCCACTGCTGGCGTTAAACTGGTATGATATTCCACCCGCGCCGACAGCATTACAGCGGCGCAAACTGGCCCGGCGGGTGGTGCGCTCGACGCTGGAGGCCGACGCGGACTGCCTGGCGCCCAATGAACACGCGCTGCTGGAACGCGTCCTCGCGCTGGGTGGCACGGCTGTACTCACCGGCGCGGAAGACTTCGACGCGGCGCTGGCGCTGCGCAACCGGCTATGGTGCGATTTAGGCGGACTGGATGGCCGCCCGGCTGTCAGGCTTGACCCGGCGCTGGAGGATTCCATCCGCAAGGCGATGGGACGGTTTGAGCACCTGCGGGTCCGTCTTAAGATATTCACATTTGACGCGATGATCCACGCGATGCTGTACGCCGCCGGGTTCATGGATGACCAGCTGCCGCGCGAGCGGTTCTGCGTTGACGTGCTGGACGCCAAGCCGGACGATCCCGCGGCGAACCGCCTCGCGCGTAATTTTGTCGAAGCGGCGTACGACTGCGTGATATACGCGAACTGCCGCCTGCTGCTGCACGAGGCGCTTGCGCTCCCTGAATCCCTGGTCGAGCGGCTGGCCACGCGCGGCGCGGACGTGCCGCCGATGACCCACGCCCAAATGTTAGGCTGCATGAACGAATTGCTGCCGGAGGAGCGCGGCGCTATCCACACGCTGAAGCACACGCTGCAATACGCGCTGCGCCCCGATATCCCGGTTGACGAGGCTGCGGAGGATCTGAAGCTGTTGACGAAGCAAGGTGTTGGTTTTGAGCAGCTTCAACAGGTGGCGAAGGATATGTTATGCGTAATGCCTACCCCGGCGATAGAGTTCGCGCTGAGGGGGTTGATCGACCATACGCCAAGATGGTTGTGACGTTCTCCATCGATGATAGATATACTATACGAAGACAGCGGTGTCATCGTTGTTAATAAACCACAGCGCGTGCCTGTCGAGCCGGATGAACATGGACGCGGCTCGCTGGTGGAAATGGCGCGGGAGCATTGCGGCGAGGCCTTTGCCTGTCACCGGCTGGACACGATGACGGGCGGTTTGGTCCTGCTCGCGAAGACGGAGGAAGCCCGTGACGCGGCGTTCAGCGTGTTCCGCGAGGGCGCCGCGTCCGGCGTCAGTGGCGGCGACGGTGGCGTCGTTACTAAAGTATATCTATGTGAGACGATTCGCACGCCCCAGCCGGAGTCGGGCGAGATGGTCGGCTACATGACGAAGGACGCCGCGCGGTCGCTGTCGCGTGTGTATGACCGTCCCGTTCCTGGCGCGAAGCTGGCGCGGACGCTGTACAGCGTTATCAGGCCGCTGCCCGCCGGGATTTGCCTTGTGGCCGCGCGGCTGCTGACCGGGCGCACGCACCAGATTAGGGCGCAGTTCGCGGCGGCAGGCTGGCCGATCCTGGGCGACGACAAGTACGGCGATTGGCGCGAAAACCGCAGGCAGCGGGTTAGGGTTCAGCGGCTGTGGGCGGTCGGAATGGCGTTCGGCGAAACGCGCGGATGCCTGGAAGGGTTGAGCGGCAAGGAGTTTTGGGCGCGGGCTACGTTCGCGCCGTGGTTTGATACGCGGCTGATTGGGAGGATGCGCGTCGGAGGGGGGCGGGATTAGCGCGGCTGGCGTTTGCGAAGTTTGCTGGGATATGCTTCTCACCGGCGCAAGGCAGGGGTTTGGTTATACTAATCGCGGTTCCTCATGGATTTGTTTATACTTGTATTGATTTACCATATAGTTAGTTTTGTATATTTATAAAACGAAATTGATAGTTTAATTAAGAAACGAGGCTCTGCTACTACTAGCAACGGGTAAAAAATTTAGCCCTTGAGTAAAAAATACTTGATAAATAGTTTAAAAGGTGCTACTATATGTTCGGTTGGTTCGATTGAATAATGAGAGGGGTTGCTATTGTGTCGTATAACAGCAAGAAAACCATCGCCAGCTTGGTTGCTGGCGCTGCGCTCGTTATCGCCTATACCGTCTACGCGCTTGGGAAACGCTCACCCGCGCCTAACAACTTGGAATCCTGGGCGGCCGCGATGCTGGTCTTTATTGGGATTAGCGTGGCCGCGGTTGTCGTTATCCAGATTCTTTTCCATATCGCGTTCGCGATTGGTATTGCGGTAAAGGAGCAAGACCGCGAAGATAAGAAAGTCGAGAGAATAATCTCCTCCGCAATGGTGGAGGATGAAAGGGAAAAGCTAATAAGCCTAAAATCCGCTCGTGTTGGGTATATTTGCGCCGGGATTGGGTTAATCGCCGCTCTTGCCGCGCTTGCTTTAGGAGGATCGGCTGTTGCCGCGTTTCATATCTTGTTCGGCGCGTACGCGGTTGGTTCGATTGCGGAGGGGATTGTCGGCGTATATTTTTATGAAAAAGGTGTCCGCAATGGATAAGAAGCTGTTAATTACAAACAACATCAGGAAACTCCGCTTTTTCGCGAATGAGATGACGCAGCTTGAGCTTGCGGAAAAATCGGGAGCTTCACGTCAAACCATAATCGCCTTGGAGGCGGGGAAGTATACGCCTTCTTTGGAATTGGCCTTTCGTATAGCCAATGTGTTTGGAGTATCGATTGGTGAGGTATTTGAATGTAAATCGGAGGGAATAGAGGCGTGAAAGCGATTATTTGTAAAAAATATGGTTCTCCGGATGTTTTTCAGGTTGTGGAGATTCCTTCGCGCCGAAACCGCCGCGCCTGACCTTTGAGGAAGCGGCGGCTGTGCCAATGGCGGCGGCCACCGCGCTTCAAGGTCTCAGGGATATGGGAAAATCAAGCCGGGGCAGGAGGTTTTGGTTAACGGCGCGTCAGGCGGCGCGGGCTACATAATGGCGTACACGCGTGGTCTGGATCAGGGATTAAGCTGGTTACCGTGTGTAGGATTTGCGATGTTAATAGAAAGCTACTATAATTTTATGAAATAATGTTATGAAGAGAAAATTAATCATCGGAAACCTGCGGAATAAGGTTTTACCTTGGCTGGATGGTAAGATAACAAAACACGTAGTCGAGGACTGTCTTTCGCTTGATATCCATGGTTGCCTCATCCATGCGGTTATGGCGCCGTCTAGCTTGACGGACAGCGCGGAGAATTATAGCGGTAAGCGAACAAAACGACAGCCAACGCAAGCGCCCCTCTATAAAAATGACAATCACCAAACCGCGTTAACTAACATACCGCCTCCCGCGTCGCGCATACCTTTGCCCAGAACGGGGGTGCGGGCATGCGATACGGCAGCCGCCGACGGCGGCGGGGTATCCGGTACAAACGGTCGCGGCTGGGCGGACCGTCGCGGGTTGGACGCGGGACGGCGCGGGTCTGGTTCCGGCTGATACTGATACTACTGTTGATTGTGATACCGGGCATAGCGGGCGAGCGCTTCGAGGCGGGACGGCGCATCATGGTCTATGACACGAAGGCCGCCGCGCTGGTCTCCATGCCGCTGGAACTCTACGTCGAGCGGGCGTTGGCGGCGGAGATGCCCGCCTCATACCACCTGGAGGCGCTGAAAGCCCAGGCCGTCGCCGCGCGGACCCGGGCGATCGCCGGGCATTGCTCACGCTACCCCGAGGCGAACGTCTGCACCGACTCCGGATGCTGCCAGGCCTACCTCGACGACGCGGCCCAGCGCGTGAAGTGGAGTCTCAGCTACCCGCTTTTCCGCGCGAAGCTGGAACGCGCGGTCGTCGACACCGCCGGGGAAATTATCACATATAACGATGAGCCTATATTGGTTCTGTACCACGCGATAAGCGGCGGCAGGACCGAGGACGTCGAGCTGGTTTTCAGCGAGCCGCTGCCATACCTGCGCGGCGTGGACAGCCCAGGCGAGGAAT
Organism: Oscillospiraceae bacterium; assembly: GCA_031270865.1. GTDB lineage: Bacteria > Bacillota > Clostridia > Christensenellales > Aristaeellaceae > BNUH01. The sequence continues at coordinate 12,030 of JAISWI010000016.1, read as the reverse complement.
TCGGCTCAAAGTACAAGGGCCAGCTAACGGTTTCCCGTGAGAAGTTTGTGAAGTTAGTCAACGACGCGCTGCCTGACGCCGGCCTCACGGCGGAATCGCTGGAATCGCAGGTGGAGATACTGGTGAGGAGCGCGTCCAACCGCGCCCTTGCCACGCGGTTAGGCGGAGCAAGCGCCGAAGGCCGCAAACTGCGAAGCCTGTTCGGGTTGAACAGCGCTAACTTCACAATTGCTTATACCGCGAAAGAGGTTATATTTGATACGGTAGGCTACGGCCACGGCGTGGGGATGAGCCAGGTCGGAGCGGAAGCGATGGCGCGAGCCGGCGCGAACTATTTGGCAATACTAACCCATTATTACACGGGCGTCCAGGTAACGGATTACTAATTGGCGGCGGTAACGGATTATTAGTTGACGGCGGAATAGACCGGCCCCCGTCTCGCCAGAATAAACCATGTGGGCGAGTACGCGTAAGACGGCGAACGGGGGGTTTATTATGAAGGAGCGCATAGCGGCGGCGCGGGGCGCGATTGGGAAAGGTTTCCTGCGGTGGACTGCTTGGATGGAGAAACAGGGTTTCTACGTGATGGTGGGGCTGTGCCTGGCCGTCATCGTTGGCAGCGCGTTGTGGGCGCGCCAGCCGGTATCGCAGCCGCCGCCGGAGAGCGTCGCGGTGGGCGAGGCAGCCGAGTTCCAGCAGCGGCTGGCCGACGTGATGAAGACCGTCGAGCCAGAACCCGCCGTCACGCCGACGCCAACGCCCCCGCCGCGATGGGTCAGGCCGCTGTCGGGCGTGGTGAGCCGCGGATTCTCGCCGAATGAGCTGGTCTACCAGCAGACGATCGACGGCTGGGCAGTCCATCCGGCGGTGGATGTCGTCGGCGCGGTAGGCGAGCCCGCGCTCTCGCCAACGGAGGGCAAGGTTTACGCCGTGAACAGCAACGCGCGTTACGGACTTACCGTGACGATCAAGCTGGAGGATGGATCGCTGCTAAGCCTGATGGGACTCAAGACCGCGTCGGTCGCGGTGGGCGACAACCTGGCCGCCGGACAGTCGGTCGGCACGGCGGGCGGGCTCATGGCGGCGGAAGCGTCTGACCCTACGCATATACACATATACTGGGAGAAGAACGGCATGACGCTGGACTCGTCGCTTATGTGGGATTAACTATTTCGGAGGGGCGCGTATGTGCGGGATTATGGGCGTAGTCGGCGCGGATGACGCCGTAAGGGTGCTGGTAGATGGTTTGCAGCATCTTTCATACAGGGGATACGACGCGGCGGGCGTGGCGGTCATGGCCGGGCGGGATGGCCAGCGCAGGATTGAGATCCGCAAGACGGCGGGCACGCTGGATAAACTCAAGTCGCTGCTCTCCGGCCAGCCCGTCAACGGCCGGATCGGCATCGGCCATACGCGCTGGGCGACGCACGGAGCGCCGACCGACTGCAACGCGCATCCCCATACCGATAAATCGGGAAAGCTGGCGGTTGTTCACAACGGCATCATCGAGAACGAGCGCGTCCTGCGCCAGAAACTCGCGGCGGAGGGCTTCGAGTTTCGCTCGCAGACGGATACCGAGGTCGTCGCGCACCTGGTATCCAAATACCTTGGCGAGACATGCGACCTGCATTGCGCTCTGCGCAAGACGCTGGACGTGATCTCCGGCGCGTACGCGCTGGTAGTTATGTACATCGACGAGCCGGATCGTATCTACGCCGCCCGCAAGGACAGCCCGCTTGTGATCGGGCTGGGCCAGGGCGCGGGATATGTAGCCAGCGACATCCCGGCGCTGCTGCCGCACACCCGCGAGATGCTGCTGTTGGAGGATGGCGACGTTGCCCGCGTGACCGGCGACGAGGTCATCGTGTGGGACCGTAATGATAACATAACGGTCCGTCAATCCAAGACGATCATGTGGGACCAGGAGGCCGCCGACAAGGGCGAGCACACCACCTTCATGGACAAGGAGATGGATGAGCAGGCCGACGCCGCCGCCCGGCTGCTGGCCGCGCCATTGATGCGGCATGAGGCTCCGAGCCGCGTCGTGTTCGTGGGGTGCGGCTCCGCTTATCACGCGTCGATGGTCGGGCGGGAACTGCTGGGACGGCTAGCCGGCATCCCGTCCGACGTGATGATCGCCTCCGAGATGCGCTACGAGCCTGAGCTTTCGCTGGAAGGAACGTTGTGCCTGGCGGTCAGCCAGTCCGGAGAGACGGCGGACACATTGGCCGCGCTTCGGCAGGCGAAGCGCCGCGGCGCGTCGGCGGCGGCGATCGTGAACGCGCAGGATTCATCCATTGCCCGCGAAGCCGAGGCGGTCCAATGGATGCATGCCGGGCCGGAGATTGCGGTCGCGACGACGAAAGGTTACACAACACAACTGCTCGCGCTGCTGCGGCTGTCGCTGGAGTGGGGGCGGGCGAACGGGCGGCTGTCGGCCAGCGACGCGCGTGAATGGGAAGGCGAGTTGGGCAAACTTCCCGAACTGATGCGCGGCGCGCTGGCGGACAGGGAGCGGGCGGAACGCTTCGCGACGGCGCACATCGCGCCAAGGCTGGTGTTCTTCATCGGGCGCGGGCTGGACTACGCGACCGCGCTTGAGGGCGCGTTGAAGTTCAAGGAGATATCCTACCTGAACGCGGAGGCTTACGCGGCCGGTGAGTTGAAGCATGGCCCGATCGCGCTGATCGAGTCGGACGCGCTGGTCGTGGCGGTATGCACCCAATCGCGCCTGACGGCCAAGACGGTCTCCAACATCCGCGAGGTGAAGGCGCGGGGGGCGCGAGTGCTGGCGTTATGCCGCGAGTCGGACGAGGCGGGCCTTCGCGCCGAGGCCGACGAGGTGTGGACGCTGCCGGACGCGCCGGATGAGGTGATGCCACTGCTGGCGATACTGCCGCTCCAGCGTCTAGCGTACGAGACCGCGATACTGCGCGGTTGCAGCGTGGATAAACCGCGCAACCTTGCCAAAAGCGTCACGGTGGAATAGAAAAATCTAACATACACGGCACAAAAACCCTCCTTTGCGGCGTCTATATACTGCAAGGGAGGGTGAGTTATGCCAAGGACAAGGTTGGTTTTAGTAATAATTGCCATTATCATGGCGGTTGTGTTGTTCGTTTCCGTTGAGGCGCTCGCGGGGGAGGACGCGCCGTATCTCGTGCCGGACGGGTTCACCGCAACTGATAACATCGACGGGATTACTGGATCGACGCGTATCACGCTGACGAGCGCGGACGGGCAGCTGGTTTTCGTGTTCGCCGCCGCGCGTGTCAGGGAGTATGAAGGGTTGGTCCTGTCGGACGTTCCGGACGAGGACGTACCAGGCCTTCTGTCCGAGATGGGACTTAATCTGGAAGAGATGGGCGTAACCGCCGAGTTTGTCGGTGATTTTGACGAGGATACCGGCGAGGAGTATGCCTATATAGCGATGTTTGACAAGGATGGCTGGCAGGAACACGCGGTGTTCATCAACGAGGATGGCTGGGTTGAATATCAGGGGCTGGCGCGGCGCGACGGGCCGCTCACCGACGGGGATTGGGAGGAGTATTATAGGTTTTATGATTCGATAAAGCTTGAGGATTCCCGGGGGTGAGGAGGGCTAGCCAGGCGGAACGCGGCCCCAACGCCGGCGGGCCTGGCAATTGATCCCGCGCCCGCGTTATGCTATAATATGGGAACCAGGCGATAAAATAGTAAATAACGGCAAAGGGGCGCGCGATTATGTCTTCATTCACGAAACGCACCCACACCTGCGGTGAGCTAACCGCGACACAGGCGGGCCAAACCGCGACGCTCAACGGCTGGCTGGATAACGTGCGCGACCTTGGCGCGATGGCCTTCTTTGTGATCCGCGACTTCTACGGCGCGACGCAGGCTGTCGCGCGTACGCCGGAGGTACTGGCGAAGATTCGCTCCATCCCCATCGAGTCGACGCTGGCCGTGACCGGCGCGGTCGTGCCGCGCGAGAGCCCGAACCCGCGCATGCCCACCGGCGCTGTCGAGCTTATCCCCGGCGGCCCGGACGACATAGAGCCGCTGGGACTGTGCTTGGACCAGCTGCCGTTCGATATATCCTCCTCGGGCGAAAGCCGCGAGGACCTGCGGCTCAAGTACCGCTTCCTAGACCTGCGCAACCCGGCAAACCAGCGGAAAATCGCGCTGCGCTCACGCGTGATCGATTCGATCAGGCGGCACATGCGCTCGCAGGGGTTCCTGGAGATTCAGACGCCCATCCTGACCAACTCCTCGCCGGAAGGCGCAAGGGACTACATCGTCCCCAGCCGCGTCCATCCGGGACAGTTCTACGCGCTGCCGCAGGCGCCCCAGCAGTATAAACAGCTGCTGATGGTCTCGGGGTTTGACAGGTATTTCCAGATCGCGCCATGCTTCCGGGACGAGGACGCGCGGTCGGACCGCTCGCCGGGCGAGTTCTACCAGTTGGATATGGAGATGGCGTTCGCGGATCAGGAGGATGTGTTCGCGGCGATAGAGCCAGTACTGTATGAGGTTTTCCGCGAGAACACCGAAGCCGGGGTGACGCTGCCGCCATTCCCTCGCATACCGTACGCGAGGGCGCTGGCGCGGTACGGCTCGGATAAACCGGACCTGCGCAACCCGCTGGTCATAGAGGACGTTACCGCGCTGTTCGCGGACGGCATGCCGCCATTCTTCGAAGGCCGCCAGATACGCGCCATCGCCGTCGACACTTTTACCAAGACGCGAAGGTTTTTCGACGCGCTAGGCGTCTACATGAAGGAGCAGGGAGCGTCGAACGCGTATTGGTTCCGGCTGGACGACTCGGGCGCGTTAACGGGCGGGATCGCCAACGCGCTGATGGCTTGCCCGGAGAGCGTACGCGCCGGGCTGGTCTCCATGCTGGGGCTGCAGCCGGGTTCGGCGGTAGCGCTGATCGCGGAGGTCGGCGCGGCGGTTACGCGGCTGGCGGGGCTGGCGCGGGCCAGGATGGGCAAGGAGCTAGGGTTGATCGACGAGAGCCAGTATAAGTTCTGCTGGGTAGTGGACTTCCCAATGTACGAGCGCGATGAGGAGACGGGCGGGATCGCCTTCGGGCATAACCCGTTCTCGATGCCGCAAGGCGGGTTGGACGCGCTGAATGCCAGGCCGCCGTTGGAAATACTGGCGTACCAGTATGACATCGTGTGCAACGGGATAGAGCTGTCCAGCGGCGCGGTAAGAAACTACGACCCGGCCACGATGGTAAGGGCGTTCGAGATAGCGGGGTTAAGCCAGGAGGTTGTCGCCAGTAAGTTCCCCGCGCTGTATAACGCGTTCAGGTTCGGAGCGCCGCCGCACGCGGGGATAGCGCCGGGCGTGGACCGAATGGTGATGCTGCTGGCAGGGGAACCCAATATCCGCGAGGTGATAGCGTTCCCGATGAACAAGAACGCGCAGGAGCCGATGATGGGCAGCCCTGCGCCAGTAACGGAGAAACAGCTTAGCGAGGTTCATATCCGGCTGCGCGGGCCGGAGATACAGCCGAGGCCGGAAGGTTAAGGCTTGCTTCCTTGTTAATGGAGGTCATATGCCTATACGAGCGTCCGCAGAGGACTATCTGGAGACCATTTTGGTAATCAGCCGGGCGAGGGGAGCAGTGCGCTCGATCGATATTGCCGCCGAGATGGGTTTTTCCAAACCAAGCGTAAGCGTAGCGATGAAGAAGCTGCGCCAGTCAGGGTATGTAGCGGTAGATGGGGATGGGTTCATCACGCTGACCGTGGAGGGTAAGGTCGCGGCGGAGGCGGTGCTAGAGCGGCATTCGACGTTGCATGCCTGGCTGCGCGGGATAGGCGTGCCAGACGATATAGCGGCGACCGACGCGTGCAGGCTGGAGCACATACTAAGCGCGGAGACCTATGCCGCTATCAAGAGGATTGCGGAGGAGGCGGCGGGGTAACCATGTGAGCGGGGGACATGGAGGAACAACCTACCCTGGCCACGAGGGTCCAGCGTCACGCTGGTCAGGGGGTCAAGGGGGGTGAAACCCCCTTGCGGGGTGTGGGGCGGAGCCCCACGTCCCCCGGCCGAAACCAACAAACCTTAGCCCCGCAGGGCAGAAACCAACTTTAGGGGCTTCGCCCTTTACGGGGGTTTACGAGGGTTGGGACGCTGGGGCGCTGCCCCAGACCCCGCAAGGGGGTTTCACCCCCCTTGACCCCCTGACCAGCGTGACGCTGGACCCTCGTGGCCAGGGTAAGTTGTTCCTCAAGGCTTTGGGTTAACGCTCAATCCCCTGACGCCTGCGTCGTCAGATATTGATCCGCTAGCGTCTCCGAGTCAAACGCTACGCCTACCCGCACCAACTCGCGCTGCGCCTCCGGCAAATCAGCCAGCGTCACCGACGTGTCGCGCACCCTCTCCATCCCTTCCCCGTACCGGTTCGTCCATACGCACACCTGGCCCGTCTCATCCGGCATCAACACATAATGCTGCGGACAGAACAGCATTACATTCTTGCTCATCGTAATCCTTCCCGGCGAGAAATCCGTCACCCTCCAACCCATATCCAGCCTGCCCGCCAACTCTTCCGGCGTCATCCCCGCCCATTCGGGCTGCGCTTCCACCGACCTCGTCACGCTATGCCCGCATCGCTGATAATGAATCGTTTGAAGCTGCGTCGCGCCTGCCGCTACCCTCGACGCGTCAGCTCTCCCTGTCTCCAACCCATCCTCGCCCACCTCCGCGCCCCTTAACAACGCGAAACCTAGCGTCACTACCGACAACCCCACCAGCACAACCGCCAACGCGCTTATACTGAAACGCCTTTTACGCATATCTTTACCCCCTTGTCGACAAATCCTTCACCATCATTATGCCCGCCCTATCGCGGACAGATTCTCAAAAAACGCCGCCGCGCGTACCATTGACCGGCCCCGCCGCCTATGCTAAAATCCCTTTATGAGAATTCATATGTTGTCTATCGGCACTACTGGCGATGTCATGCCGATGATACTTATAGGCGAGGAACTATCCCGCCGCGGCCATACTGTCCGGATCGCGGCGTTCGAGCCTCTGGGCAAAGCGATCCGCGCGGCTGGCCTGGAGTTTTACTGCCTTCCGGGCGACGCTTACAAGTATATCGGCACGCTGATCCAGCCTGGCGGTAACCCTGTCACATTCGTTTACAACCTTACCAAGTCGATCAAGGCGCTGGTCGAGCCGCTCACCAGCGCTTTGATGGACGCCTCGCAGGGCGCGGACGCGATAGTGCTGACGTATTTCGGTTCCATGGGCTACTCAATCGCGGAAAAACTGGGCATACCGTGCTTCCAGTTGCATTATTATCCTATGGATATCTCTGGCGACGTACCCCAGGCGATCATGCCTCGGCTGAAGCTGGGCAGCGCGTACAACAAGCTGACGTATTCGCTGACTTACCTGACCGTCGGCGGGCTGGAGTACCACTACCTGCACCGCTGGCGCAAGCTCAACGGCATGCGAGCCCGCAGGATACGCGCGCGCCCGGACTACACGGTCGGCAAGTGGCAGATTCCTGTCCTGTACGCGATCAGCCGCCAACTGGTGCCGCGCTCGCTGGACTGGCCGCGCAACATCAACATGATCGGCTTCATCCAGCCCAGGGACCCGCCGCCGTTCGAGCCTTCGCCCGCGCTCAAGGCGTTTCTTGAGCGGAACCCCAAACCGCTGTACATCGGCTTTGGGTCGATGACCTCGGGCGACATGGCCTCCGCGCTGGAGGTCACGGTTAAGAGCCTAAAGCGGCTGAACCTCCGCGCGGTTATGATAAAGGGTTGGAGCGGCGCGGCGCGGGACGCGAATATACCGGAGAGCGCGCGCAGCAGCGCCCAACTGTTCCTGGCGGACTTCGTGCCTCACAGCTGGCTGTTCCAGCGCGTAGGCGCGGTGGTACATCACGGCGGCGCGGGCACAACCGCCGCGGGGCTATACGCCGGCCTGCCCACGCTGGTGATACCTTTCGGCGCGGACCAGCCGTTCTGGGGTGAACAGGTATACCGCCACGGGCTGGGGCCCAAGCCGATACCGCGCGACAAGCTGGACGCGGACCGGATGACCCGCGCCCTGCGCCACCTGGTAAGCAACCCCGCCTACCGCGAGAACGCGCAGTACATCGCCAGACACCTGCGCATAGAGGACGGCGCGTCCGAGGCCGCCGACGTTATCGAGCGCGAGTGCGCGGCGTTCCCGCGCCCGGCGGCGGGTACGCAGACGCGCGGACGGAAAAGCAGAAAGGATTGATCCTATGCCCAGCAACACGTGGACAGATCTGAACGCGCTGCACTTGAACCGCCTCCCGCCCCGCGCGATCGACATACCGTACAGCGCGGAGGACGCGGCGCGGCGGTTCGAGCGCGGCGCGTCCGACCGCTTCCTGTCGCTAAACGGCGTGTGGGACTTCGCGTACCTGGAATCGCCGGACCTAATCCCGGTCAGCTTCCCGGTGGCGGAGCCCGAGTCATACGATACCCTGCCCGTGCCCGGCAGCTGGCAGATGCATGGCTTTGGCAGCCCACAGTATACCAACGTCAAGTTCCCGATACCGTATGACCCGCCGTACGTGCCGGACGACGCGCCTGTTGGGATATACCGCCGCGCGTTTGGTATCCCCGATTCGTGGAGCGGCCAGCGGCTTGTGCTGCGGTTCGACGGTGTGGATTCATACTTTGACGTATACGTGAACGGGCAGCTGGCCGGGTTCTCGAAGGGGGCGCACTACCCGGCGGAGTTCGACATAGGCCGCTTCGCGCGTAAGGGCATGAACATACTGCATGTGCTCGTCCGCCAGTGGTCGGACGCGACATACCTGGAGGACCAGGACAAGTGGCGGCTGAGCGGGATTTTCCGCGATGTGTCGCTGCTGTGCCTGCCGCCGACGCACATATGGGATCTAGTGGCGGACGCGGGCCTTGCCGAGGATTTGACCACCGGGACGCTGAACATCGGCGTAGACGCGCTGGACGGGTTCGGCATGATACCGCAGGGCGTGACCGTGACCGCGCGGCTGTACGACACGTCCGGCGACGCGCCGGTATGGTCTGAGGAACGCGCCGTCGCGCCGGGCGAGCCGCGCTCAACGGGCTGGTTCAGCATGGCCGTGCCTAACGCCCGCCGCTGGACCGCCGAGACCCCCAACCTGTATGAATTGGTGGTGACACTCTCGCGGGCCGGCCAGACGATCCAGGCGCAGGCCGTCCGCGTCGGGTTCCGCAGGATCGACATCCGCGGCGGGATACTCTATGTCAACGGCCAGCCGATCAAGATTAAGGGCGTCAACCGCCACGATTTCCACCCGAAACTGGGCGGCGTGACCCCTCTTGACGCGATGGAGCGCGACGTCAAGTTAATGAAGCGGCACAACATCAACGCCGTTCGCACGAGCCATTATCCCAACGACCCGCGCTTTTACGACCTGTGCGACTCTTACGGCTTGTATGTTATCGACGAGGCCGACCTTGAGTGCCACGGCGTGGTATGCGTAGGCTCGTACGACCTGATTGCCACCGATCCCGCGTGGGTGAAGCCGTTTGTCGACCGCGCGGAGCGTCTGGTCGGGCGCGATCGCAACCACGCGTGCGTGATATTCTGGTCGCTGGGCAACGAGTCGGGCTACGGCACGAATCACCAGGCGATGGCCCGCGCGATACGCTCGGTTGACGCGACCCGGCCCATCCACTACGAGCGCGACGAGGACGCCGAGACCGCCGACATGTACTCCCGGATGTATACCAGCGTGCCCGACCTAATCGCCGAGGGCGAGGCGCCTGACAAGGGGAAGCCTTTCTTCCTGTGCGAGTACGCGCACGCGATGGGCCAAGGCCCCGGCAACCTGCGCGACTACTGGGACGCGATATATAAGTATCCGCGTCTGGCGGGCGGATGCGTCTGGGAATGGGCTGACCACGGGATCGACATGGTTAACGATAAGGGGCAGCGGTACTACGCCTACGGCGGCGACTTCGGCGATTTCCCGCACGATAGCAACTTCTGCGTCGACGCGCTGACTTACCCCGACCGCGCTCCCCACACCGGATTGCTGGAGTATAAGAAGGTCCTGCAGCCCGTGGAGGTACGGTTTGAGGCCGTCGCGGGACTGCTGAACGGTTTGCCGGGGAGTGCGCTGTTCGCCTCGCTGACAAACCGGCTCGCGTTCACGGACTTGAACGAGTTCGATTGCGTTTACAGGCTGCGGTATTACGACCGCACGCTAAGCGAGACGCGCGTCAATCTGCCGTCCATACCGCCTGGCGCGACTGTATCCATCGAGACGCCCGGCCAGCCCGCGCCTAAGCTGGGCCTGTACGCCGATCTTTCGTTCACGCAGCGGCACGACACGCGGTGGGCTCCCGCGGGTTATGAGGTCGCGTGGGCGCAGTACGCGCCGGAGCAGGCGGCGGTCTCCGACGGACTGGTCGGTTGGGCGCCCACGTTCGTGCCGACCGACATCGTCGGCGGAACGCGGATGGTCAGCCCGCTTACCATCGCGATGTTCGGCAGCCGCGACGGGGCGCTCAACGCGCTGTCGGCGCATGGCGTATCGCTGTTCGAATCCGCGTTCAGGCCGCTGGTATGGCGGGCGCCCACCGACAACGACCACCCGAACGCGGAGAAGGCGTGGCGCGAGTTCGGGCTGGATAGGCTGATCCCACGCGTGGAATCCAACTCGGTGTCGTTGGAAGGCGGCACGGCGCGTACCAGGGCCGTATACGCGCTCGCGCCGAAGTTCCTCAAGCCGGTGATACGCTTCACGCTGGATATGACGCTGCTATCCAGTGGCGAGGGTGAGGTCAGGTGCCTATATGAGCCGCTGCCGCTGGGAGATGACAAGGTATTGCCGCACCTGCCCAGGCTGGGCGCGCGCGTGAAACTGCCGCGCGGACTGAAAAACGTATCGTGGTACGGGCGCGGTCCGCACGAGAGTTACCCCGACAAGAAGGAATCGGCGCGGCTTGGGTTCTACCGCGCGGACGTAACCGACCTGACCGAGCCGTACGTTCGTCCGCAGGAAAACGGATCTCACGAGGAGACGCGTTTCGTTGCGCTGACGTCGGATGAGGGCTGGGGCGCGCTGATCGCCGGGCAGCCGACGTTCGCGTTCACGGCGCATCCGTACACTGTAGAATCGCTTGAGGGCTGCAAGCACACGCCCGACATCCCCGACGAGGACATGATTGAGCTTACCATCGACGGGCGGATGGGTCCGCTGGGCAGCAACTCCTGCGGCCCGGAACCGCTGGAGGAGACGTTGCTTTACCTGCGGGAGCCTTACGCGTTCTCGTTCAGGTTCGCGCCGATCAACCTGCAGGCGGAGAGCTTGGCGTCAGCGGCGGAGCGGTTGATGGCGGACTAGGGCGGAGGTGGGATCTCTGTGCCGACTGTGGGGATTCGCGTCGCGTCCTCTGCCGTTTTGGTGATATCTCCCCTATTATAATGACCCATTCCCGGCCTTCCCCTTGTTTTATGGGGCTGGCCGGGATTTTTTGCCCAGCTTCACTTTTGACACCGTTCCTAACATGAGCCGTATGGAACTAAAGGTTGATTTCTAGGTAGACCCTAATTTAAAAGCCATATTTATTAATATTGGAGGTGTAACATGTTATAGCATATTGAAAAATGGTATAAGTTGTGGTGTAACTTGACTTTGGCACCTATAGAAACAAAATGGTTGATAAAAAGGCAAGTGAAATCAATGGAAAACTGTGTTGACGGATGGTATTCGTCAAACATAACAGTACCCAAAGACCGCAAGACGACCCTGAGACAATACCCCCGTCAAAGGTCAACGAGCTTGGCCGGCCAGGGCAGGAGCTGCTCGATAGGAACGCCGTTAGGGGCGTTGCGGAATACATCGGTGAGATACTTGTAGAGGTTCAACCGTTCTCCTTGACGGTCTGATGATACTGTAGTAGACGGTGTAGGCCCGCGCGCCGCGTGGCGTGTTGGCGAACAACCAATTCTTGCGACCTATAACAAACGGCTTGAATGAACGCTCAGCCCGGTTGTTGTCAATCTCCAGCCTGCCGTCCAGCAGGA
>JAISWI010000017.1 GCA_031270865.1 Oscillospiraceae bacterium | reverse complement strand
GGGGGTTTCACCCCCCTTGACCCCCTGACCAGCGTGACGCTGGACCCTCGTGTCCAGGGTAGGTTGTTCCTCCAGTAATGCACTGACTTGGCGGCTGTTAGTCCAACTCTATCAGCTTACCAGTCTTGGCGGACTCGAACGCCGCGAATATCGCCGCCATGGTCTTCCTTACCTGCCACGGCTGAACAATCAACTCCGCTTTGCCTTCGATCACATCCAGTATGTTCGCGTAATACTCGGTCCACTTCGCCTGCGGATCGGGCAGCTCATGCTCCACCTTCACCTCTACCGGCCTGGGCGCGAATGTCCTTGTCGGACCCGCCGCTGTCATTACTATCTCCGGCTCATTCTCTATCGTGCTGTTTAGCGTGACATACGCGCCGCTCCTGCTAAAGTTATTTATATACGCAGTACCTTCATCTCCCAGAATCATCCAGCGCGGCAGCTCCTTCAGCACGAACGTCCCTATCTCTATCTGGTAATACCCGCCGCTCTTCCTGTCAAACACCAAATTAAAGTAGTCCTCAACCTCACCGGTCTTTACATTCGCGGTATGGCACGTCACTGACCTCAGATCGTCATACCCGCAAATCTGGAACGCCTGGTCTATAAAGTGTACGCCCCAATCCAGCAGCATCCCGCCTCCGTGCTTCAGCTCACTGCGCCAGCCGTGCATTGCCCCGCCCGATCCATGCAGCCTGCTCTGCACCGCGTACACCTTGCCCAGCTTCCCTGACTTTATTATCTCCTTGGCGATCTGGAAGTCCGTATCCCATCGCCTGTTCTGGTGGACGGAGAACAACCGGCCGTTCTTCTTCGCTGCCGCGATCATCGTGTCCAGCTCGGCCAAACTCATTGAAACGGGCTTCTCGCAAATCGTGTGCTTACCCGCCTCCAGCGCGGCGCATACCAGTTCGCGGTGGACGTCGTTGGGCGTAGCCACCAACGCTAGGTTGACCTCGTCGTCCTTTAGAAACGCTTCCAGCGTGTCGTAGCCTCGCAGCCCCTTCTCCTTTGCCGCCTTCACGCGTTCCGGGTCGATGTCGTATGCCGCGACCACCTCGACGCCGGGCACTTTCACGGCGTTCGCGTGGTGCCAGCCGGCCATGCCGCCGTAGCCGATGATCCCCAGTTTTATTGGCATAACATATGCCCTCCCAATTATGTTACCATTAATAACGATACCGCGTCACCCATGAGTTATTATACACCAACCCTGCCGCGCTGTACAGTGCCCGCCGCGCCTCCGACCGCCCGTCCCCGCCCCTCCCGCCAAAACTATTTCAAGCAAGTTTTAATTGCCTATTGATTTTTCTGGCAATCCATGGTAGAGTGTATCGTGCGACAGAAAGGAGTGATGCGTAATGAAATCTGTCAACATCAAGCTCAGCTTGGCGGAGAACGTGAAGAACTTCGTCAACATCGTCAGCCGGTACGGGTATGACATGGATTTACGCGCCGGACGTCATGTCGTGGACGCGAAATCTATCCTGGGTATCTTCAGTCTGGATCTATCCCATCCGATCACGCTGGAGATTTACTCGGATGACTGCGAGGATCTGCTGGAACAGATCAAGCCGTTCTACGCGTAGCCGACCCGACGGCCGTTCGCCGCAAGCGAACGGTTTTCTTTTTATTGGGTTAACCATTATGTTGTATTGGAAGTAGGACGATGCAGCGAAAAGGATCGCCGACCGAGGATAAGCTGCTGCTGCTCTACGCGATGCATGGTCTTGGACCCACCACCGCCGAGCAGTTGCTGCGTTTTTTTGTTGATCGCGATCAGATGAACTATATCGACCTGCAGCTGGCGCTGGCCGAGCTGCGCGAGAACGGCCTTCTGCGCAAGCAGCTGCACCCTCTAGGCGTTCTGTACCAACCGTCCGTCGCGGGAATCCAAACCTTGGAGTTATTCCAGAGGCGGATACCGTACTCGCGCCGCGTTAGCGTCGACGACGCGCTGATCGGTTGGCGGGCGCGGTTCAGCCATGAGCAGCATGTCGTCCACCGCGTCGAGACGCTGGAGGACGGCGCCCGCGTGGTCCGCTTGTCCATAATGGAACAGGATGAGGAGCTGCTCTCGATCACCGTGCGCGCGCCTGACGACCTGCGGGCCGAGAGGTTCTGCAAGTCGTGGTCGAAGAACGCCGGCATGCTCTACGCGCGGATACTCAGGACGCTGGACGCGATCGATTAGCCCTCCTTGACGGTCAGCCGCGACAGCGCCCGGGTAAGCAGCAGCGCGGCGCATTCCAGCGCGGCCAGGTACGCCGCCTTCCCGTTCGCCGCCAGGAACGTCAGCGGCGTGCCTGCCGGGGCGCTGGACAGGAACATGTAGTTCGCGCCGGTCGCGCGGTTCACGGCCAACGCGCCGACCATCATGGCGTTGCCGATCAGCAGCGTTGTCCACACGCCGCTGCGCCTGGGCCGCGACCCTGTGGCGCGCATCATCAGCGGCGCGAAGGTTATTGTCGCGTGGATCGTCAGGAACAGCCACCGCGCCAGCGTTGGCCACCGCGAGTACCCGACCGCCGGGAACGCCAGCGCGGTCAGCGCCGCCGGCATCCCAAGGAACCAGCAGAACTGGAACAATCGCTCCTGCCTCATCCACAGCATCGGTATCGTCAGCATGACAGTAAAGCTGCACAAATGAAACGGCAGCGCGTTGAGCATAACGCTTGAGCCTTGCAGCGGGATCAGCGCGATCTGCAGCGCCGCCAGCGCCGCCAGCCATACCGACACCCCGCGCAGGACGAGCCGGGCGTTCCAGTTCCTCCGCCGCAATCCGTATACGATAACCGAATACGCTGCGCATAGCGCCAACTGTTGCATATCGCGGCCTCCCGTGGTATAATAGGTTTAACCTTAGTATGGGTTGCGTAAAGGCGGTTGATGCGGCGATGGGCGGCGAGTCGACGGTTTCTTATCCCACGAAGGGAACGTGCTCCAAGCGGCTGGACCTGACCATCAAGGACGGGATAATCAAGTCCTGCTCGTTCGATAAGGGCTGCACGGGAAACCTGACGGGCATCAGCGCGTTGGTCGTCGGCCAGGATGTCGACCGCGTTATCGGCCTGTTGGAGGGCATCCAGTGCCGCAACGGTACGTCCTGCCCCGACCAGCTGGCGAAGGCGCTGATCCGCTTCAAGGCGGAGCGACAGGTCGGCGCGAGTTAATGTTTGACAGCCGCGCCCGCCGTAATGTATAATAATTGGCGTAAACGTGTACCTGTAGCTCAGTTGGATAGAGCGACAGACTCCGACTCTGTAGGCCGCAGGTTCGAATCCTGTCAGGTACACCATTGGGAAAGCTAGGAATCAAAACGATTCCTGGCTCTTTCTTTGTCTTCGCGCGGCGCCCCTAACGCCGCTCCACAACATTCTCCACAACATCCGATTCGAAATACGCCTCGATAAGGCTTTCATCCCTCGCCCGCTGCTTGTTGCTCAAATGTGTGTATATTTCCATAGTCATCTTCGCGTCGGTATGCACCAGCCACTCCTGCGCGGACTTGACGCTCACCCCCATCTCATAGAGCAGTGAGCAGTATGTGTGCCGCAGATCGTGGCATTGGATATCGATCGTTTTCCATTGGGCGAGTTGGTCCTTAGCCGCCCAACGCTTCGACTTGACGGCGTTAATGTGTAGCTCTAAATAACTTTTATAGGATTCCCATACCCGCTTGAAGGCTGATTCGGTCATGAGCGTTCCCTTCGCGCTGGGACAGAGCGGACCGGAACGGGACGCTATGACAGCCGCTAGGGGCTTCATGATGGGTATGTCGCGTTCGCCGCTTTCGCTCTTTGTCCTGCCCGCGACTGCCCTGTTGCTTTCGTGATGAACCACGCCGCGAATGTGTATCCTGTTATCGCTGATATGTTCGTCAAGGTTCAGGAAGAAGCACTCGCCGCGCCGCAATCCCCCGTAGAGCATAAACATAGCGGCCGGGCCGAACCTGTGGCCGGACCATGTGCTGCTAATGAGATTCTGTATAGCTTTGTCGAGAAACTTATGGGTCCCCTTGCCGCCCCGTGGGATATCCATCGAATCGCATGGGTTCTGGAGGCATTTCCCGTTGATTCTGGCGGCATGGAAGATGGAGCGCAGCGTCATAGCCGTTTTGTGTATCGCGGACGCTGAAAGCCCCGCGCGGCTGTTTATTATGCCCTGAACGTCGATGGGCTTCACGTCCGCCACGCGCTTAGTCCCTATCGCTTCCTTGATTAGAGACACATCGCGCTCGTAAGTCTTCCTTGTCCCGTAGCCAACGCCCGCTTTATAGGTTTTAAGCCATTTGTCGCGCCATGTTGAGACGGAGGTCTTATCGATGACCGCTCCGCTATCGAGAGAACGCTTGAATTCGTCAAGCTTGCGTCTTGCGTCGGCTCGCGTCTTGCCGTAGAAACATCTGCGCGTTTTCTTGCGCGTTACCGGATCGTTTACCACATATGTTGTTGCGTACCAGCCGTCGGCGCGCTTGCTCATGCGGTTTTTCGGCATCTTAGTACACCTCGCGGTAGTTTTAGAGGATTTAAGACGGCTTTCGCTTCGGCGAAGCGTGTGTATTATAACGCAATGGAATCTGTTTGCCTAGTATTGAAATCAACGAGATATTGCTGGGCAAATTGAAAATAAACCCTTTACATTTACGCTTGGATGGTGTGTAACGGTTGAATTGGAAACTTTGTCTGAGGAGGGGATCGTATAACAAATGAGCTGCGCGGGGCGATGACCATCCGCGAGTTCGCGCGGACCATGGGTGTGTCTTCACCGACCGCCTATCGGCTGATCCATAGCGAAGGGCTTCCCGGCGTTCGTGTCGGGCGGGCAATTGTAATTGTCCGTGAACGCCTTGGCGCGTGGATATACGCTAACCTTGGAAGGGATGTGTTGGTTTAGTAAGGGGGAAGCGAGACACCCGAGGGGGACAATAAGGCCGCGACGCATACGGGGATTGTGGGGTCCGTCCGCGGTGTCATAGTTCAGGGGAGACCGCTGGCGGTGGAACATCCGAAGGCTTCGCTGGACAAACTTACCGCTTATGGCGTTCTTCAACGGGGAAACTATGTTCATATGGAACGGCGAGTATTTGGGCATCAATAAGAAAGCGCGAGAGGTTACACATGTATTACAATTCGGTACACCAGTCCGCTTTCAGCATCCGCATCGACAAATCGGTGTCCTCGTTGTACCGTCCTCGCTAGCGAAACGGAACATCGTCGCGAATAAGGTTACATGAATATATCCGCGTATTCATCGTCAGCGGCAGGACGAGGCGAGGATGTCTGAGCCGAGTCCCAGCGGCGGTTTTGTGTCATCCAAGAGTTTTCCTATGTTAATTACTCTAATGGTTACATAATTATATTGAAATTGCCTTAACCTCCATGGCCGCAAGCGAGACCGTTCCGACATCCACCGCTAACCCGTCGACATACGCTTTGTCGCGTGTCGATTGCGGTGAACTGTATAGATTCATAATGAACAGTATCCTCCGCTGACCACCGTCCTCCTTCAGCACTGCGAGCCAAACATTTCGGTTGGAACTTTCCACGCGCGGGCGCGCACCTACCGCCTCCAATTGATCTTCCAGCATCTCGATCTGACTGAACGTCCGCAGTATCCACGTCCCGAGCAGTACGCGAACCTCGCCGCCGCCCACACGTATTACAGCGCCGGTCGCGTGCCCGAACTTTTCATCGTACGCCAGCTTCACGGCGCTTTCAGCCAATCCGTCGAGCCGATACTCATTGCCCAACTGATACAGGCGTTTTCCGTTAACAATAGTGCGCACGGACTTCTTCGGCGCTTTCGACATGGTCAAGCCGCCTAACGCGTCGGAGATTACGCTGACCGGGTTGAAGTCATAATCCATATCGGGAATCGCCGGGGTAACCAGCGTCATACCGCCGGATGCCGCGAACCGCGCGACGTTTTCCTGCGCCGCCGCCGACATCACCGACGGACACACCGCGATAAGCGGCATTCCTTTGTCTAGAGGGCCCGTCAGGGCTGCCCATCGAGGTCGACGCGCGTCTGCGCAAGGATTGGGGTTACTAGGATAATCTGGAGGAAAACCCGCTTCACAGCCTGGACGAGCTGGTGGACATGTATTACCGCAGCGTTGGGCATGGCGCGGTTCTGTTGATCAATCAGGCCCCGAACGCCGCTGGCCGCGTCATCGACGAGGACATGGCCCGCATGAAGGAATTCGGCGACGAGATACGGCGGCGCTTCGCCAACCCGCTGGCTAAGGGTTCCGGACAGGGTGATACGGTTGAGTTGGATATCGGAGGGGAGACCGACATTGACCATGTGATCCTTATGGAAGATATACGATTCGGCGAACGGGTGCGCGGCTACGCTGTCGAAGGCCTTGTCAACGGGGAATGGGAGCGGTTGGCTGCGGGCACGGCCATCGGGCATAAGAAGATCGATTACTTTAACGCGGCGAAGGTCAGCAAGATTCGCTTCGTCAGCCTGGACTCCGTTGGCGAACCGTTGATACTCAGGATCGCGGCTTTCAGCGTTGGAAAGATTCCCGTTAACAGCGTAAAACCCGCCAGCGGACTGCGTAAAGTCGGCGAGTGGGGCACGGAGCTGTATGACCTTGAGACGTACCGCGCTGAAATGCGTTTCAACCTGTCGCCATTCATTGACGATGCAGGGCAATACCGGGTCAGTTTCCAATTGGCGCGAGATGAGACGCCGCTGGTGATCGAAGACGCGTGGATTGAGATTGGCGGTGTGAGGCAGGAAGGCTATGTCACTCGCGCCGATGGGGAGAATCAATTCGACGTGTATATGCCCGGGGTAGCGAAAGATATTGTATTCCGCGCCAGTTCCGTATATGAAAAAACGCCGCAGCTGATGGGGTACACCTATATTAAGAGGGTGTCGTAGCGCTGAAGGGGGCTTGACCCGCCTCAGCGGTGTTGGGGAGCGGTAAAGTAGGGGCGTAAGCAAAAATGCGCACCCCTTTTTCGTGTAGGTCAAGTGAGCGATTAATGCCTTTCGCTGACTTTCCTTATTTATAATTGCTCCCCAAATACAAACAATGCCTCGCTTTGCGGGTCCATTTCGAAACTGGCAACCACAATCGCCGCTAGTCCGTTTATCGACTTCCGCATGTCCGTATACGCGCAACATAGGTATACCTGTTTGCCTGTTATGCTCAGCATACCTCCTTCACA
>JAISWI010000009.1 GCA_031270865.1 Oscillospiraceae bacterium | reverse complement strand
AACCCCCTTGCGGGGTGTGGGGCAGAGCCCCACGTCCCCCGGTCGAAACCAACAAACCACAGCCCCGCAGGGCATAAATAAACCTTTTGGGCTTCGCCCTTTACGGGGTTTGCGTGGGGTTGGGACGCTGGGGCGCCGCCCCAGACCCCGCAAGGGGGTTTCACCCCCCTTGACCCCCTGACCAGCGTGACGCTGGACCCTCGTGGCCAGGGTGGGTTGTTCCTCCAGGATTTGCTACTCCTTCACAGCGCCCAGGACGATCCCGGTGACGAAATACCTTTGTAGGAATGGATATATACACACAATGGGTATCATCGATATAACTACCTTCGCGCTATTGAACGTCAGGTTCGAAACCGACATCATCCGCGCTAAATCCTCGCCCTTCATATTTGACATATTCTGCCAATCCACACTTACCGTCAGCGAGTGAATATATGTCTGCAGCGGATAGTTCTGCCTGTTGGTTATATATATCAGCCCCGCGAAGAAATCGTTCCAGTGTCCCACGATCGACCATAGCGCCATCACAGCGATGGATGGTTTCGCCAGCGGTATAAATATCCGCAGCAGTATATACCATGGCCCGGCCCCGTCGATGAGCGCGGCCTCCTCCAACGAAGCGGGTATAGTTTTATAATAGTTCATCAACACAATGCAGTTAAATATCGGCACCGCGCCTGGCAGCACTAGCGCCCATATCGTGTTGATCAACCTAAGCTTCGATACCAGCACGTACGTAGGCACCAACCCGCCGTCGAACAGCATCAACGCTACGACAAACCACATATACCTATTCTTAGCGGGAAACTTCTCCGGCGATTTAGACAAAGGGTAAGCCGTCAATATAGTAATAACGACGTTGATCGACGCGCCAACCAGTACCCTTATGATAGATATCGCGAACGATCGGAAGAACCGCGTATCCTTTATAAGTTCCTGGTACGGAGCGATATTCGCCCCTACGGGCCATATAAAGACCTTCCCGGTCTGAGCGCTTACCTTGTCGCTGAACGAGATCGCGACGGTGTTCAATATGGGGAGCAGACACATCAGCGCGAGCGCTATAAGCACGGCCAGTATGACCACGTCCGAGACGCTGGCCTTCTTACCAAAACCGCGCTTTTTCCCCTTGGCAGCTTCAAGGTTGAAGCCCGCAGTCATTGCCCCGCCTCCTAAAATATGCGATATCCCGCGAACCTGTCCGCCAGTTTATACGAAGCCAGTATCAGCGCCATGCTGATCACGGATTTCGCCAGCCCCACGGCGGTTGCCAAATGAAACTGCAGTTGCTGCAGCCCGATGCGGTAAACGAAGGTATCCAGTATATCACCGGTGCGGTAAACGACCGGATTATACATATTTAGTATCTGATCAGAGCCTGCGTTAAGCACATTGCCTAATGATAACGTCATCATCAACACAATGGTAGGCAGTATGCCGGGGAACGTTACGTAGCGCATCTTCTGCCATCTGTCCGCTCCGTCAATGTCGGCGGCCTCGTACAGCGTGATATCGATGGACGTGATGGCAGCGATATACACGACCGCGCTATAGCCGAACCCCTTGATCACATCAGTTAATATAACTATTGGCCTAAAATATGTATTACTAGCCATGAACATAACCGGCTCGGGCACAAGCCTCAGGCCCACGAGCGCGGCGTTGATGAAGCCCGTGGTGGAGAATATCTGCCGGAACATGACGCCCGCGATTACCCACGACAGGAAGTGGGGCAGGTATACGATGGTCTGCACGCCGCGCTTGAGCCACTGGACGCGGCACTCGCACAGCAGCAGCGCGAACATAACCGGAATGGCCAAGTGCAGCGCGATCTTGCTTACGGCGATGATCAGGGTATTGATGATGACCTGGCGCGAGTCCGGGTGCATAAGGAATATCGTGCGGAAGTTCTGCAGCCCTACGAACTTGGACGCCAGCCCGAAGAACGGCGCGACCGGGTTATACCGCTCGAACGCCATGACGATGCCCGCGATGGGGATAACCTTGAACACAGCCAGCAGCGCGACTGCCGGGATCATCATGATGTGGTAAGGCAGGCTGTTTACGCGCCGCCTTGCCTTGACCGCTCCGCGCTGGCTGACCACACGGATTCCCCCTTCCTATAATAGGGAATACCCCGCGCGGGCGCGGCCTCGCCGACCGCCCCCGCGCCTAACGCCAATATGGTCAGCCGCCCTTTACCGCCTCGTTGACCTGCTTGGTGATCTCCTCGCCTCCCAGCTTATGCCACTGCGCGACGAACTCATCGAAGTAGTCCACTGGCTGGGCGCCCGAGATGATCTGCATGAACGCCGTCACCTGCAGCTCGTTCACCATCGCGCCGTAGTCGGACTGCGCGTCCACCGATCCCACGAAACCGCGCTGCTTCTCGACATACAGGCCGCTCTTCTCGCCCTCCAGGTACATGTTGCCGACCACGTCGAACGCCCAGTGCCCGACATACTGCTGCATGTATTTGTTGATCTCGTCCTCGTTCTTGTTGGCGTACCAGTCGGCCATCGTGTTGTTGTTGGCCCACTCGTACGCGCCCTCGATGTATGGAGCGTTGCCCGCGATGGCGGGATCAACCGCGAGGACGCCGGTCTCCAGGTAGCTGTTGATATTCTCGGCGGTCAGTATGCGGCCCTGTACCTGGTAAAGCCCTGTGTTGAACGGGCTGTTCGTGCGGGCCTCGGTCACGCCTTCCGTCGGGGCGATGTACTTCTGGTAGAGGTCCTCGAATTCCGGGGTACGCAGCGAAAGCTCGCTGAAAAGGTTCATCGCCTTTATCACGGCTTCCGGATGTTCGCTCTTCGCGGTGACGACCTGCCCGCCGGGGGTGACGGACTCATTCTTCGGGGAGAACTTCCCGTCCTTGTTCAGCGGGGCCATGACCGGAGTCCACTTGATCGTCTCGTCGTTCTTGACGGAGGTGTCGCCCAGGCCGTCCCACTGCGTCCACGGATCCCACCACGCGTTGAAGATGAAGCCCGCGCCGTTCGCGCTGACGTACGTGTTGCGCACCTCGTCGCCGTCCTTCATCGTTACAAGGTTCTTATCCAACACGCCCTTCTGATACCAATCGGCCAGCAGAGCGAGCGCCTCTTTGGTTTCCGGCTGAACGCCGCCCCATACCACGCCGCCCTCGGCGTCGTTCACCCAGATATCAGGGTATGACCCGAACGCGTTGAAGACGGGCAGTATGCCCATCCACTGGCCTGTCATGCCGCCCAGTCCGGATGTCGACGGATTGAGCGGGATGCCGATCGTGTTCGGGTTGCCGCCCGGCTTGTTCTCGACGAACGCCAGCGCGACCTTCTCGATATCTTCCAGGGTTTGCGGCACATCCAGCCCCAGCTTATCCAGCCAATCCTGCCGTACCCATAGCACGGCGGTGTTGTACGCCTCGCGGCCGGCTGTCACGCCGTACAGTTTCCCGTCGACCGTCAGGAACTGCAGCAGCGACTGGGTGTCGGACGCCGCAAGGCGTTCCTTTGTCGAGCCGCCGATGGCCTTGTCATACGCCTCTGTCAGGTCGGCCAGCCTGCCGCCCTCCACCAGCTGCTTGAACAGCGTGGTGGACTTCGCGTCGTCCAGCAGCGTGAACGTGTCCGGCAGGGTGTCGCTGGCCGTGCGCAGCATCAGCGTGTTCTGGTAATCCGCCGCGTCCACGTCGAAGCCGTTCGTGTTCACGTCGATGATGATGTTCAGCTCGTCCTTGAGCAGCTGTGTCCAGGCGTTGTTCTCCGAGTTCGTGCCGGGCGCGAAGTTGCCGCCCGCGTTGTTCATCCGTCCAACGGATATGGTGATAGGCTCGCCGTACTTGGAGAATGGCTCCAGTTCCGCGTCAGTGGCGGCAAAGGCGCATGTCGCGGCCATTGCCAACACAATCAGCGCGGACAGCATCGCCGACAGTTTCCTCATGATTAATCCTCCTCCGCGATCGCTTATGGGCGGCGTGACGCGCTGGTCAAGCGTGTCCACGTATACCCTATTACCACATTATAACACCGATTAAATGGGGAATCAACAGAATTTTAAAAAGCGGCGACAAAATATTACCGTAAAATTGTGACATGATTGATAACTCACCGCTTGCCGCGCCGCGCCAGCCCCCGTCGCTCAACCGCCGAACCCCACGCTCACCCTTGTCCCCCAGCCGCCGCTGGCCACTTCCAGCTTCGCGCCGTGGACCATCGCCGCGTGCTTGACTATCGCCAGGCCCAGCCCGGTCCCGGGTATCGCGTTGCCGCGCCCCTTATCCACGCGGTAGAACCGCTCGAATATCCGCTCCTGCTCCTCCTTCGGGATGCCGATGCCCGTATCCTCGACCGCCAGCGCCGCCATTCCGCGTTCCCGCGTGACCGCGATCGTCACCCTGCCGCCTTCCACGTTGTACTTGACCGCGTTGTCCGTCAGGTTGCACACCATCGCGTCGAGCACAGACCTCGCGCCGCGTATCACGGTCGGATTGCCCGTTGCGGTGATCGTCACCCCGCGCTCCGCCGCTTTCCCCGCGAAGCGCTCCGCCGCGCCGCGCGCCAGCGCCAGCAGGTCCACGTCCTCGAAGTCCAGCGCCGTGCCCTCGTCCAACCTTGACAGGAACAGCAGGTCGTTTACCAGCGCGGTCATGCGCTGCGCTTCCTTGTACATCGCCTCGCCGAACCGCCTCGTCCCGCCCGGCTCGACCATACCGCCCATCATCAGCTCCGCGCTGCCCGAGAGCACGGTCAGCGGCGTTTTCAGCTCGTGCGACACGTTGGACGCGAACTCCCTGCGCAGCCGCTCGCGCTCCAACCGCTCCGTCGCGTCCATGAGAATCAGCGTCACGCCGCGCCTCTGCCCGCCCTCCACCACCGGCCGCGCGGACACGAGCACCTTGCGCCCCAACACCTCCAGCACAGCCTCGGCGTCCTGTCCCGCCATCGCGCCCTCGACTGCCGAGCGCAGCTCCCTTCCCCGGCTTACCGTGTATATATGCTGTCCCGTCGCGTTGGCCGTCGGCGAGTCCAGCAGCCTTAACGCGCTGGGGTTGTGCGCCAGCACGACGCCCCCCGCGTCCATCGCTATGAACCCCTCGCTCATGTTCCGGGTGATCGCGGCGAAATCCGCCCGCTGTCGTTCCAGCGACGCCAGCTGGTCGGCGATCTGCCGCTTCTGGCTGCGTATACGGCGCAGCAGCGGCGAGATCTCGTCATACGGGCCTTGCTCGCCGATGCTGTCCAGGTCCAGGCTGGTCAGCGGCTCCACGATGCGCCGCGTCACAACCGAGGATACCGCCCCCGCGCACGCCATCAACGCCAGCAGCAGCGTGGCCACCAGCAGCGAGTATACCATGAACGACTTGAGCATCCCGAACAGCGGCGCGGCCACGCGCAACGCGGACCCGTCGGCCAGCCTCACCGCGTAGTAGTATGCCCAGCCCTGTATCGTGTCCGAGCGCCGGACGCTCTCGCCCACGCCGGACGCCATCGCCCCGGCCACCTCCGGGCGGTCCAGGTGGTTCGGCGCGAACGCGGCGTCCCCGTCGCTCTCGTATAACACAGCGCCATCCGCGCCGATCCACGTCACGCGCCGCGGCGGAGCGGACTTAACGCTGACGCGGCCCAGGTAATCAGGCCCGGCCATCTCTATCCCCGCGCCGATATGACGCGCGTCGGACGCCGCCCCAGCCTTGACAGCGTTGAAGTAGCTGTTCAGCCCGAAGAACATCGTCAACGCGCACGCGGCAAGCGCGGCGGCCGCCGCCAGCAGGAACGAGAGCCGGAATATGCGCCCCTTCATGGTTAGTCGGAGCTTATTCGGTACCCGACGCCCCTGACCGTCTCGATCACGTCCTCGCAAGCGCCCAGCTTCGCCCGCAGCGACCTGACATGCACATCCACCGTGCGGCTCTCCCCGTCGTAGTCATACCCCCAGACGTGGTCCATGATCTGCTCACGGGATAACGCTATCCCCTTATTCTTCATCAGGTATGCCAGCGTCTCGAACTCCTTGAACGACAGCGGCACGGGCGTCCCGTCCGCCCAGACCTTCCTGCGCTTCAGGCTAAGCTTGACCAGCCCGGCCTGATACTCGTCCCCCGCAAGCGGCGGGGCTTGTCCTGTCCCGCCGGACGCGCCGCCATCGGCCCGCCTGAGCAGGCTTTTCACCCGCGCGATAAGCTCCATCATGCCGAACGGCTTGGCCAGGTAATCGTCCGCGCCCAGGTCCAGTCCGCGCACTTTGTCATATTCCGCGCCCATCGCGGTCAGCATCATCACCGGGGTGCGCTCTGTCGCGGACGCCGCGCGGAGTTTCTTAAGCACGGTAAGCCCGTCCTCGTCCGGCAGCATGATGTCCAGCAGCACCAGGTCGGGCGGCTTCTCGCGCGCCGCGGCCCAGAAATCCCGCGCCATCGCGAACCCGAACGGCTCCAGCCCGGCCTGCTCAAGCGCGTAGACCACGATGTTGCGGATGCCTTCCTCGTCCTCAAGGAGATATATCATTATAATTACCTCGTATCCGCCGCGCGGGGCGTCACCGCCACAGCAGCCAGATGAGTATGTAGCCGACGGTCACGGCGGTCAGCGTGTACGGCGCGCTCATCTTCATAAACGTCCTGGGGGAGACCTCATGTCCCTCCTTGCGCAGTATGCCCAGGGCTGCGATGTTCGCGCTAGCGCCGATGGGGGTCAGGTTGCCGCCCAGCGTCGCGCCGGACAGCAGGCCGAAGTAAAGGAGGTAGGGGGCGACGCCCATGTTCCGCGCGATCAGCGCGACCACCGGGAGCATTGTCGCGGTGTAGGGGATGTTGTCCACGAACGCCGATATAATCACCGAGAACCATACCAGTATCGTGTATATAACGAACAGGTTGCCGCCCGACACCGCGGTGAATATCCCGGCGATCCTCTCGACCGCGCCGGACTCGACCAGCCCGCCTATCACCACGAACAGGCTCGCCAGCAACAGCAGCGTGAAGAAGTCTATCTCCTTAAGGCTGCGCTTAACCGACGCGATCCCGCGCCCGGCCGCGATGTTTCGGACCAGCCCGGCGATGAAGAAAGCCGCGCAGACCAGGCCGTTGATGGCCGGGGGCTTGGCTATGGACACGCTTCCTACGCTGAACGAGTCAGGCAGGAAGCTGACTAGTATCAGGCAGAGGATCGTCCCCATCAGCAGCCATGACGGGAAGTAATCATCCACAACGGTTTTCTCGCTAAGCGAGACCTTCTGCCTGTCGCTCCTGAACACCCACAGCAGCGTCAGCGTCGCGGAAAGGAAGGCTGCCTGCGCGATCCAGAACAGCCCAACGCCCAGAGCTGCGCGGCCTTCCGGCCTAAAGAAGAAGAAATCCACGAAGTTCATGCCCGCCGCGCCGCCCAGGAGTATGGATGTAGTGTCGCCGACCAGCGTAGCCGCGCCCTGGAGGTTTGAGGCGATGGCTATCGCGATGATGATCTTGACCGGCGAGACATTCAGTTTCCTCGCGACAGTGACCGCGACCGGCGCGACCATCAGGACCGTGGCGACATTATCCACGAAAGCGGAGATCACGCCCGCGAACACGCTGAGCAGCACCGCCGCCCAGCGCAGGTCGGGGGATTTCTCGATGAGGACGTCGGCCACGCGCGCGGGCATCCTGCTCTCGATGAACAGCGAGACCGTGCCCATCGTGCCCGCGATCATCAGTATCACGTTCCAGTCGACCGCGCCGAGCGCCTTGCCGATCGGCAGTATCCCCATCAACACGAACAGGCACGCGCTGCCCAGCGCGATGTACGCGCGGATGGAGCTGAAGGCCATCAGTCCGGCATATGTCGCTAGAAACAGGATAATAGCTGCTGCGAGGGTTCCATTCGGACCCAGCGCGGCGGCAATCTGGGGCATTGGCGATCTTCTCCCATAAAGAAAACTCCCCGGACAGGGGGCGCTGGCTGACGCGCGGCGACCGCCCATCCGCCCAGCATGATAGCACGCGGGGCGAGGGGTTGTCAAGGGTGGGGGGAGACCTCGCTGCCGACGCGGTGTGGGACGCTCGTCGCCCTCTCTGTCGCCTTGGCGCGGGATTCGCGTCGCCCCGCCATTTAACCCAAACTTAACGAAACCCGGATTGCCAGCTTTACATGAACGCCTTACCCTGCATACTGTAACCGATAATTGAGAAGATTAAAGACAAACAAGGAGGATACCCGATGAATCTTCGCAAGATCGCGGCGCTGGCCGCCACGCTGGTTATGGCCGCCGCCCCCGCCTGCGCCGCCCCAGCTAACGGCAACCCCATCCACGTAATCTCCCGCGAGGAAGGCTCCGGCACGCGCGGCGCGTTCATCGAGCTGTTCGGCGTGGAGGTCAAGGACGCCGACGGCAACAAGATCGACGAGACGATCGACAGCGCCGAGGTCACCAACAATACCTCCGTTATGATGACGAGCGTGTCCGGCGATCCGGACGCCATCGGCTACATATCCTTAGGTTCAATGAACGATACTGTCAAGGCCGTGGCCATCGACGGTGTCGTCCCAAGCGTCGATACCGTCAAGGACGGCTCGTACGCGATATCACGCCCGTTCAACATCACAACTCTGGGCGAGGCCGAGGGCGCGGCCGCCGAGTTCATCGCCTACATCCTTAGCGCCGAGGGCCAGACAGTCGTCGAGGGCAGCGGCTACATCAAGCTGGACGACGCGCCGGATTTCGCCCCGACTGGCTCTGAAGGCAAGTTGGTAGTCGCCGGATCGTCGTCGGTAACCCCGCTCATGGAGAAACTGGCCGAGGCGTACGCCACGCTCAACCCGTCGGTCGAGATCGAGATCCAGCAGAGCGACTCCACCACGGGCGTCAACGCCACGATCGAGGGCGTGTGCGACATAGGCATGGTCTCCCGCGCGTTGAAGGACAGCGAGATCGAGAAGGGCCTCGCCGAGATAACCATCGCGCTGGACGGCATAGCTGTAATCGTCAACAACGCGAGCGCGGTCGAGTCCCTCGCCAAAGATCAGGTCAAGGGCATCTATACCGGAACGCTGGTCAACTGGTCCGATATCAAGTGAGCGGCCAGTCTGGAACCAACGCGGACCTGGCGCTGGGAGTACGCGCCAGGTCCGCCGTCGAGACGGCGATGAGGATAGTTTTCCTCATCGCCGCGTGCGTGTGCGTGCTGTGCGTCGGGCTTATCTGCGCGTTCCTGCTGGCGAACGGACTGCCGGCCATCGCGGAGATCGGCCCGCTTAAATTCCTGCTGGGGCTAAGCTGGAAGCCCGGGCGGAACCTGTACGGCACCGCGCCGATGATCGTGGGCAGCCTGTTCGTCACGGCTGGGGCGGTGGTGGTCGGCGTGCCGATAGGCGTGCTGACCGCCGCGTATATGGCCAGGTTCTGCGGGAAGCGGCTGTATCGGCTGGTCAGTCCCGTAATATCGCTGATGGCGGGGATACCGTCGGTGGTGTATGGTTTCTTCGGGATGGTGGCTATTGTCCCGGCGGCGCGGGCGTGGTTCGGCGCGGGCAAGAGCGTCTTGACCGCGTCGATACTGCTGGGGATCATGATACTGCCCACGGTAATCCGGGTCTCGGAGGCCGCCATACGCGCGGTGCCCGACAGTTACTATGAGGGCGCGGTCGCGCTGGGCGCGTCGCATGAGCGCGGCGTGTTCTTCTGCGCGCTGCCCGCCGCGAAGTCCGGGGTGATGGCGGCGATCGTGCTGGGGATTGGCCGCGCGATCGGCGAGACCATGGCGGTTATAATGGTCGCGGGCAACCAGGCGGTCGTGCCCAGCGGCATACTAAGCGGCGTTCGCACGCTGACAGCCAACATCGTGTTGGAGATGGGCTACGCCGCCGATCTCCATCGCGAGGCGTTGATAGGCTGCGCGGTAGTCCTGTTCGTGTTCATATTGCTGATAAACCTGCTGCTGTCAGCTGTAAAGGGGAAGGGGGCGAGGACGTGAGGCGCGGGAGGATTGACCCGGTTTCGCTCGCGCTGCGGGCGGTTACTTACTTAGCGGCGGCGGCGGCCATGGCTGCCGGGCTGGGCATGGTCGGGTTCATATTGTTCAAGGGGATACCGCGCATTACTCCGTCGCTGTTCGCGTGGCGGTATACCAGTGAAAACGTTTCGATGACCCCCGCGATGGTCAACACCGTCATGATGACCGCGATGGCGCTGCTCATCGCCGTGCCGCTGGGCGCGTTGGCCGCCGTTTACCTTGCCGAGTACGCGCGGCGCGGCAGCCGCGTTGTCAGGATAATCCGCATGGCGTCGGAGACGCTGGCGGGCATTCCATCCATCGTATATGGATTGTTCGGGTTCCTGTTCTTCGTGGTCGCGCTCAAGTGGGGGCTGTCGATGCTGGCGGGCGCGTTCACGCTGTCCATCATGATACTGCCGCTTATCATGAGAACCGCGGAGGAGGCGCTGCTGGCCGTGCCCGACATGTACCGGGAGGGGAGCTTCGCGCTGGGCGCGGGGCGTGTCCGCACGGTGTTCCGCGTTGCGCTGCCAGCCGCCGCGCCCGGGATACTCGCCGGGGTGATACTGGCGATCGGGCGCGTGGTGGGCGAGAGCGCCGCGCTGATCCTCACGGCGGGCACGGCGGCCAGGGCGACAGGCTCGCTCATGAAGTCCGGGCGCACGATGGCGGTGCACATGTATAACCTCAGCAGCGAGGGGATGCACATCGACCAAACCTACGCGACCGCGGTCGTGCTGATCGCGCTGGTGGCGGCGATCAACGCGCTGTCGTCCTGGGCGGCGCGGAAGGCCGAGCGCGCCATGACGGGAGGAGGCGGCGGCTGATGGATGATTTAGTAAAGATTGACATAAAGGACCTCAACCTCTACTACGGCGCGTTCCACGCGCTGAAGTCGGTGACGATACCCTTCCCCGCGCGTGGGATAACCGCGCTGATTGGCCCGTCCGGTTGCGGCAAGTCCACGCTGATCAAGTCCATCAACCGCATGAATGATCTGGTGGAGGGATGCCGCGTCACCGGATCGATCAGGCTGGACGGCGAGGACGTCTACGGCGGGATGGACGTATCCCTCCTGCGCAAGCGGGTGGGCATGGTCTTCCAGAAGCCGAACCCGTTCCCGATGAGCGTCTATGACAACGTGGCGTTCGGGCCTCGCTCCCACGGCGTTCGCTCGAGGATGAAGCTGGATGAGATAGTCGAGCAGTCGCTGCGCGACGCTGCCATATGGGACGAGACCAAGGACAGGCTGCGCAAGAGCGCGTTGGGGCTTTCGGGCGGCCAACAGCAGCGGCTGTGTATCGCGCGGGCGCTGGCCGTCAAGCCCGAAGCGCTGCTGATGGACGAGCCGACCTCCGCGCTCGACCCCATCTCCACATCCAAGATAGAGGACCTGCTGGCCGAACTCAAGGGAATGTATACGATCATCATAGTTACACACAACATGCAGCAGGCGGCGCGGGTATCCGACAAGACCGCGTTCTTCCTGCTGGGCGAGTTGGTCGAGTACAACCCGACCGAGACCATGTTCTCCATGCCGGCGGACCGTCGCACGGAGGATTACATTACAGGGAGGTTCGGCTGATGCGCAAGCAGTACGACCAACAATTGGAGGCTGTGCACAACGGATTGATCCGCATGGGCGCGCTGTGCGAGGACGCCATCGCCAGCGCTGCCAAGGCGCTGCTGGACGGCGACGAGGCGACGCGGGCCGAGGCCGTAGCGCTGGAGCACGACATCGACATGATAGAGCGCGAGATCGAGTCGATGTGCGTGAGGCTGCTGCTGCACCAGCAGCCGATGGCAGGCGACCTGCGGCAGGTGACGGCGGCGCAGATGATGATCATAGACATGGAGCGGATAGGCGACCAGGCTGCGGACATCGCGGATATCTCCGCGTTCATGAGGGGCAGCCCGGTCAAGAGCGACGCGCGCATATCCGACATGGCGCGCGCAACGGCCAAGATGGTAACCGAGAGCATCGACTCATTCGTACGCGAGGACCTTGAGCTGGCGCGGTCGGTCATCCGGTATGACGACGTGGTGGACGGCCTGTTCAGCCAGATCAAGCGGCAGCTGATAGAGCGCCTGCGCTCGGACGGAGCGTACGCTCAGGAATGCCTGGACCTGCTGATGATCGCCAAATACTTCGAGCGCATCGGCGACCACGCGGTGAATATCGCCGGGTGGGTGATATACTTCCTTACCGGGAACCGCGAGGTCGAGAGCCTGTAGGACGGTTGGTGTCGCCCGGTTTGTTGATGCGTGGCGGGATTCGCGTCGCCCGGTTCGTTGCTGTGTGGTGGGATTCGTGTCGCCCGGTTCGTCGTTGCGTGGCGGGATTCACGTTGCCCCTCTATCGCCCTCAGGCGATAGAGGGGGCGACAAGAGGTTGGTTACGCGCCGCGAATGGCGAAATCCCCCAGCGTAGTCAGCGTTTCCGGCAGCGGAACTCGCGTGTAGGTCTGGCAGTCGCCCGCCGCGTTCGCTCCGGCTGTCGCGCCCATGGCTTCCGCTTCCGGCCACAACCCGTAACGGATACCATCGAATATCGCGCAGTCGCCGCACGCGTACACGTCGGGGGCGTTTGTCCTCATGCTCCCGTCTACAACGATCCCGCGCTCAATGGTTATGCCCGACGAGGATACCGCTTTTACGTTCGGCGTGATTCCGGTTGAGAGTATAACGATGTCGGTTCGAATCGTCTCGAAGCCGACCAGCGTGACGGCGCGGGCTTTGCCGTCGGCTGCTTCGATTGATTGTACCTTCGCGCCCAGAATCAACCCAATACCCGACTGGCGAATCCTGTCCGCCAGCGTGTCGGACATGGTTTGCGTTACCTTCCTATCCAGCAGGCGCGGCAGCGTTTCGATAACCGTCACATCCAAGCCAGCCCCGCGCAGCGACCACGCCGCCTCCAGCCCGAGCGCGCCGCCGCCAATGACTGTCACGTGTTGGGCGAACCTCGCCTCAGACGCCAGCCGACGCGCGTCGTCCAACGAGCGTATCGTGAAAACGTTTGCGTAGCCCGCGCCGGGTATCGGCGGTATGAAGCTCGACGCGCCCATCGCGAGAACGCACGCGTCGTACAGCAGTTCCGCTCCCGATTCCAGCGTGATGGTCTTTGCCGCTGTATCTATGGAAGCGGCGCGTTGGCCGGGTATCCGCGTTATGCCCCGCTCGTCATACCACGATTCATTGTGGATGACCAATTCTCCAGACGACAACTCACCGGACAGCCGCTTGGTCAGCATCGGGCGGTAGTAGGGGAGTTCATCCTCGCCATCCAGGAGAACGATAATCGCGGTATGATCGCGCTTACGGATCGCCGCCGCCGCGCTGATCCCGGCGATACCCGCGCCCACGATGATAAACCGCCGCTCTGTGTCGAGCCTGAACATAATCCCCGGCGCGTCGGCGTATACCAACTGATCCGAACCCGCGCCGCATACCGGGCAGACCGTCGTCCCCACGGGCATCAACGCCCCGCATACCATACACTTCAACTGGTTATCTGGCATAATATTTCCTCCTAGCCGCACCCACCTCTTGTCGCCCTTTTAGGGGAAATATCGCCCTCAGGAGACAGAGGGCGCGAAGTGAATCCCGCTACAGGCGACAGAGGGCGCGAAGCGAATCCCCGCCACAGTCGGCAGAGGGCGCGAAGCGAATCCCCCCACAGTCGGCAGAGGGCACGAGGCGAATCCTCCCTCACAGTCGGCAGAGGGCGCGAAGCGAATCCCCCGCAATCGGCAGAAAGCGCGTCCCACCCTCCTACCCGATAACCCTAAGCGCGATCATATACGCCGCGGTCCCGCCCAACACAGCCGGCAGCGCCCGCTTCCCCATCAGGTAAACCACCGCCGTAACCGCCAGCCCAACCGCCTCCGGCAGCGCGCGCGGCCATACAAGCGGCCTCGCGCCACGCAGACAATATACGATCAGCATACCTATGATCGCGTAAGGAAGCGTTCGCCCCAGATACAGCACAACCTTCGGTGCCCGCCGCCCGCCGCCGAACAGCGCGAACGGCAACGCCCGCGTCGCCAGCGTGCACGCGGCCATAACTAATATAGTTATAACCGCCTGACCGCGCGTCACGTGTCCAATCCCCCCGCCGCGATTACAGGCCGTAACAGCATCAGCGCCGCGACGATCACCACCATAGCGGCGATCAGGAACCACGATTCGCCAAAGACCATCAGGCACGCGAACGCCCCGCCAATCCCCACCAGCGCGGCCGCCCTGCCCTTACCGCCGCGCCACTGGTCCAGGAAGATCACAAGGAACAGCGCGGTCATGGAAAAATCAATCCCCGCAAGGTCGAACCGTGGGTTGGACCTCATCGCCGATCCGACTAACGCTCCCGCGACGCTGCCCGCCATCCAATAACATTGGTTGAGCAGGGCAATCCAGAACTCGAACAGGCGCGGCTCGACATTGACCGGCGGCTCCGGACACGCGATGAACAGCGAGAACGACTCGTCCGTCAGCGCGAACACGCGGTATGGTTTCGTCCGGTCGAACCCGCGCCACCGCTCCAGCATCGCCAGCCCGTAGAACAGATGCCGCGCGTTGATCATCAGCGTGAGCAGAGCCGCGCCAAGCGGATCGAACGCCGCCGTAAGCAGTCCAACCCCCGCGAACTGCATCGATCCCGCGAACACCGCCGCGCTCATGAACGCCGCCCAGCCTACGCCATAGCCCTGGCTGGCCAGCAGCGCCCCGAACGCCGCGCCCAGCGGTATGTAACTGGTAAGCACCGGCACGGTCACGGGCAGCGCGGCGCGGATCGCGGCGCGTGTCCTTGACTTCGTAACAGCCGCGCCAGTCATGCCATATACCCGGCGGGCTCGGCGTTGAGCGTCAAGCCGCCCGCCGCCCTGCCCGACATGATCCGCCGGAACGCCGCCGCTCCGACCATCGCGGCGTTATCGGTGCATAACTGTATCGGAGGCATACACAGCCGCAGTCCCCTCGCCGCGCACTCCGCCGCCATTCGAGAGCGCAGCCCTTTATTAGCGGCCACGCCTCCAGCCACCACGACCGTACGGTAACCGCCGGACTCAGCGGCGCGGATAGTCTTAACCGCGAGCATGTCTACCACGGCCTCGCGGTATGACGCGGCGGCGTCCTCTTTGGACAGATCGGCCAACGCGCCCTTCCTCTCCAATTGAATGAACGCGGTCTTAAGCCCGCTGAAGCTGAAATCATACGCTCCGGGCGTCTTAGCCCTCGGCAGCGCGATCGCGGCGGGATTCCCGTTCTCCGCCAGCCCGTCCAGCGCGGGGCCTCCGGGATATGGCAAGCCCAACACCCTCGCGGCCTTGTCGAACGCCTCGCCCGCCGCGTCGTCCAGCGTCTGGCCCAGCATGCGGGTCACGCCGCCGTCGGTCGCCTCGGTAAGCGCGGTGTGGCCGCCGGACACGGTCAGGCACAGGAACGGCGGGGCAAGGTCGCTGTAAGCCAGATACGCCGCGCAGATGTGCGCCTCCATGTGGTGGATGGCGACCAGCGGCTTTGACGACGCGAACGCCAGCGCCTTCGCCGTGGACACGCCTACCAACAGCGCTCCCACCAGCCCCGGCCCATTAGTCACCGCTATCGCGTCGACGCCGCGCAGGTCCGCGCCGGATTCATCCAACGCGCGGTCGATTACGGTGTTGACCGCCTCGACATGCGCCCGCGACGCGACCTCCGGCACCACGCCGCCATACCGCGCGTGCAGCGGAATCTGGGTCGATACCACGTTGGAGAGTATCACGCGCCCGTCGCGGATCACGGCGGCGGCGGTCTCGTCGCACGACGTCTCTATGGCAAGGATCACCGCGCGTCCGGTTCGCCGCAGCTCATCCAACTGGATCGCGCTCCGAGCGTCATACAGCACGCCGCGCCTCACGCCTCCCGTTCGATAATACCAGCCATAAACCTACCGGCAGTATAACCAAAACCAGAACCAGCGTCGCCGCGCCGACCACCATCCCCATCGACAGGAAGAACCCGCTGGGCATCATGCGGATCAGCAGGTCCGTCTCCGGGTTCATGTACCACAGATCGTTGGTGAATAGACGTTTGTGAAGCGCGACGAAGAAATTATAGAAATCCGCGCGGATAGCCATGATTACAATCAGCGCGGCCAGCATGGTCGCGCCCGTCCCCGCGAGCATGCCGCAGCCCGTCGCCCGCCGCGCGTTGATCTTCGCGTTGATCCTCGCGGAATACACCCCGGCGGCCGCGCATATCACCGCGAGGCAGCCGCCCGCGATCCCGGCAAGCCGCAGTAACCGCCGCACGTCCAGCATGTGCGCTTTCTCGCGGTCGTTCAGTTCGGGACGCTCCAGCCCGTCCATTACGATTACGCGGTCGAACGCGGCCGACGGGTTTCGCTCGAAGATATATTGGGTTATGTCTTCGGCGACAATGGCCAGCGTCCCGCTGTCCACGCCCGCCGACTCGAATACCCCCGCGCGTCCCATCGCCCACATGTATAGTTCCCCGCTCGACGCGCATATGAACAATCCCGCCAGCAGCGCGGCCAGGAACGCGGCGACCGTCATAACCGTCCCGCCGACGAACGCCCTGCCCCTCATCCGTCAGACCTCAAGCGGGCGCAGCATCGCCCGCGCCGGAGCGCCGTCGCACCCGGGCAGCGACAGCGGCAGGCACATCAGCTCATACCAACCCGGCTCGAATCCATCCAGCGCGAGGCCTTCCAGCACACACACGCCCGCGCCGAGAACCGCGCGGTGGGTCTTAAGCCCCTCGACGCCTTGCGGCCCGACGGATAATCCATCGACGCCCAGCATGCGCGCGCCGGATTCCACCAATACCCTTGCCTCCGACTCGTCCAGCGGCGCGCCGCCCGTCTTAAGCAATGTCCGCCGCGCGAACCGCCTTGCCTTATCGGGTTGGCCGCGCCACGCGTTCAGGTCTACGACCTCGCACACGCCGTTCAACAGCTCGACAGGCCACGAGTCGGTCCCGCCATCCAAGCCGATGTGACGCGGCGCGTCGATGTGCGTGCCGTTGTGCGCGGTCATGGTTATCCCAGTGACGTTGTAACCGCCGTCGGCGGCGTCCGCTATGCTTTCGCGGACGAACGCAGGGTCGCCGGGATATACGGGCATGCCGTTGGACAGCGGGCGCGACGCGTCGCGCCACGACCATGGCTCGCGCCGCATCATCAAAACGTTTTCAACCTTCGCGCTCAGCCTGAACCCCGCGCGGACGTATAACCCCGCCGCCGCCGCGCTCTCCTCAAAGAACGCGAGGCGCAGCGGCTTATCGCGGCCAAGCGTGTCTATCTGGTGTTCCAGCAGCGAAAGCCCCAGCCCCTTGCCCACCAGGTCAGGGCGCAGTCCCAGGCCGATATCCGTGTCGCCGGGATAAAGCTTGTACTGCCCCGCCAGCTTCGGCGACCGCGCCGGCCGCCCGCGGCACAGGAACCCGGCGCGGTCTCCATCCAGCATGGCGCACCGATACCAGCCGGAGGACAGTTCGTCCACGGTCAACGCGCCGCATGGGTTGAGCCTGGGCGGGTAACGCCAGGAGGATATTGCCAGCGCGTCCTCGTCCGTCATTGGGCGGGAAGTCCATTGCGTGCCGATCACCCCTTACTGCATCGACAGGTAAGCCGTGATGAACCCGTCAAGCTCGCCGTCCATTACGCCGGTGGTCGAGCCGACCTCGAAGCCCGTGCGGTGGTCCTTGACCATGCTGTACGGATGGAACACATACGAGCGAATCTGGCTGCCCCACTCGATCTTCTTCATCTCGCCCTTGATGTCGCTCATCCGCTCCTCCTTCTCGCGTTCCCTTAGCTCGATCAGGCGTGAGCGCAGCATCATCAGGCAGACCTCGCGGTTCTGTACCTGGCTTCGCTCGTTCTGGCACTGCACCACTATCCCGCTGGGGATATGCGTCATGCGCACCGCCGAGTCAGTCCTGTTGATGTGCTGTCCGCCCGCGCCGCTGGCGCGGTAGGTGTCTATCCTTACCTCCTCCATGTCCAGCTCGAACCCGGCGTCCTCTATCACCGGCGAGACGTCCAGCGACGCGAACGAGGTATGCCGCCGCGCGTTCGAGTCGAACGGGCTGATCCTCACCAGCCGGTGCACGCCCTTCTCCGCCCTTAGGAACCCGTACGCGTTCATGCCGCTTACCGACATCGTCACGGACTTCACGCCCGCCTCGTCGCCCGGCAGCAGGTCCAGCGCCTTCACGCTAAAGCCCTTGCGCTCGCAGTAGCGCGTGTACATCCTGTAGAGCATTTCAACCCAGTCCTGCGCCTCCGTGCCGCCCGCGCCGGCGTGCAGGGCCAGTATCGCGTCGTTCGCGTCGTACTCGCCGCGCAGCAGCGTTTCCAGCTGCAGCGACTGTACGTCAGAGCGCAGCGCGGTTATGTCGCGCTTGATCTCCTCGGTCATGGAGGGATCGTTCTCCTCCTCGACCAGTTCGACCATAGCCGCTATATCTCCGTGGCGGCTTAGCAGCCCCGCGAAATTCTCCAGCCGCGACTGGACATGCTTCGCCCGCTGGCTGATCTTCGCGGACCGCGCCAGGTCGCTCCAAATATCCGGCTGGGCCATGTCCTGTTCCAGTTCGGCGAGTTCCTCCTTTAACCCAGCCAGGTTAAAGTGACCCACCTGCCTCTTCGATGGTC
Source organism: Oscillospiraceae bacterium (assembly GCA_031270865.1). Taxonomy (GTDB): domain Bacteria; phylum Bacillota; class Clostridia; order Christensenellales; family Aristaeellaceae; genus BNUH01. The sequence continues at coordinate 23,161 of JAISWI010000009.1, read as the reverse complement.
TCGCGAATCATCGCCAGGTCCTGCCGGGACTGATCCAGTTCTACCATTTGCTCACATCCTTCATGATTTTATTTGGGGAGGATAACTATCCGCCGCCGATTCGCCTCGCCCCCTCTGTCGCCTGAGGGCGATATCTCCCCTAAAGGGGCGGCAAGGAGCTTGGGCGGCGTTGCGGCGGGGTAGGAACGAACAACTCATGGCGAGTCGTTCCAAACCTCTTGCCGCCTCTTTAGGGGAGATGTCGCCGCAGTGACGGAGGGGACGGCGCGAATCCCGCTGTAGGCAACGGCGGCGCGTTCCACGCGCTACGCTTCCTTCCCGTGGCAGTGCTTATACTTCTTCCCGCTTCCGCAGGGGCACGGCTCGTTCCTGCCGACCTTGGGCACGGCCTTGACGGGGGTGTTGGGCTGGGGCGCGCTCGCGGCCGTGGGACGCGCCGCTGGTCTCGCCGCGGGCGTCAGCCTTGGCCCGTATCCGCGCGGCTGGGGCTGCTGCCGCGGCTGGTCCGGCGCCGGAGCGTCCGGAGGCGGCGGGACCGGGACCGCGCGTCGCTGGACGCGTACCCCTATCGGCGTGAGGAACAGCCTCTGCAGAGTATCCTCCCGTATCAGCCGGACCATCTCGTCGAACATCTCGAACCCTTCGAACTTGTACTCGACGACCGGGTCGTGGTGCCCCAGCGCCCTTAGGCCGATACCATCGCGAAGGCGCGACATGTCGTCGATGTGATCCATCCAGCGGTGGTCGACCGCGTTGAGCAGCTCTACGCGCTCGATCTCGCGCATGTTCGCGCCTATGTCGGCTATCGCCTTCTCCCGCTTCTCGTATAGCTGCCGCGACGCTTCCTCTATGGCGGGCGCGATGTCCGCGCGTTCCATCTTCAGCAGCCCATCGCGCATTGGCGCGAACATCCCCGGCGCCAGCACGAACCGCTCAAGGTAATTGCCCAGCCCCGCCAGATCCCAGTTATCCGGGTCGTCGCCCTGAACGCGCTGCTTGACCGCGTCGTCGATCAACGCGCGGAGCATCGTTAGCACCTGCCCGCGCATATCCACGCCGTCCAGCACCTGCCCGCGCTGACCGTATATCACCCCGCGCTGCTGGTTCATCACGTCGTCATACTGGAGGACGTGCTTGCGGATGTCGAAGTTGCGGCCCTCGATGCGCTTTTGCGCGTTCTCTATCTGCCGGGTCAGCAGCCCGGCCTCTATCGGCTCGTCGGGCTTTAATCCCAGCCGCTCGATCATCGGCGCGACGCGCTCGCTGCCGAACAGCCGCATCAGGTCGTCCTCCAGGGATATGAAGAACTGGCTCGACCCCGGATCGCCCTGCCGTCCCGCGCGTCCCCTCAGCTGGTTGTCGATCCGCCGCGACTCGTGCCGCTCGGTGCCCAGTATGTGCAGCCCGCCCGCCTCGACCACCCGCTGGCGCTCGCGCTCGGTCTGGACGTGGAAGTCCGCCTCCAGTTTTACGAATTGTTCCCTTGCCGCGCGGACGTCGTCGGGGACGTCCTCCTCGTGGCCGACGGCCTGTTCTATTACGTCGTCGTCCACGCCGCGCTTGCGCAGCTCGCGCCGCGCGAGGAATTCAGGGTTGCCGCCCAGCAGGATATCGGTGCCGCGCCCGGCCATGTTCGTTGCGATGGTCACCGCGCCGTAATGCCCCGCCTGCGCGACGATCTCCGCTTCCTTGGCGTGGTGCTTGGCGTTGAGCACCTCGTGGTCCAGGCCTTCCAGTTCCAGCATGCGGCTTAGTATCTCGCTCTTCTCGACGGACACCGTTCCCACGAGTATGGGCTGGCCTGTCGCGTGCCGCCGCGCGATCTCCTTGACGGCCTGCTCATACTTCCCCTTCTCGGAGGTATAGACCATGTCGTTCAGGTCGCGGCGGATCATGGGCTTGTTAGGCGGAATCTGCACCACGTCCAGCTTATATATCCCCTTGAACTCCTCCTCCTCGGTCTTGGCCGTCCCGGTCATGCCGGAGAGCTTGGAATACATGCGGAAGTAATTCTGGAACGTGATGGTGGCAAGCGTCTTGTTCTCATGCTCTACCTTGACGTTCTCCTTGGCCTCTATAGCCTGGTGAAGCCCGTCGCTGTACCGCCGCCCCAGCATCAACCGGCCGGTGAACTCGTCGACGATGATCACCTGGCCATCCTGCACGACATAGTCGGTGTCGCGGCGCATGAGGTGGTTGGCTCTCAGCGCGGCCATGATGTGGTGGTTGATCTGGGTATTCTCCATGTCGGAGAGGTTATCGACGGAGAAATACCGCTCGGCCTTGGCAGCGCCTGCCTCCGTGAGGTTGATGGCCTTCTCCTTCTCGTCCCGGGTGAAGTCCTCGTCCGGGCGCAGCCGCTCGACGAACGCGTGAGCCCGCTTATACCAGTCGGTCGAGGCCTCGCCCTGCCCGGATATGATAAGCGGGGTTCGCGCCTCGTCTATCAGTATGGAGTCGGCCTCGTCTACGATCGCGAACGCGTGCCCGCGCTGGACGCGCTGGTCCTTATAGATAACCATGTTGTCGCGCAGGTAATCAAAGCCCAGCTCGTTGTTCGTGCCGTAGGTGACGTCGGCCGCGTAAGCCTTGCGCCGCGCGTCGTTGGGCTTGTCGTGGACGATTATCCCCACTTCCATGCCCAGGAAGCGGAATATGTGCGCCATCCACTCGCCCTGGAACTTGGCGAGGTAGTCGTTCACCGTGACGATGTGCACGCCCTTGCCTGTCAGCGCGTTGAGGTACGCGGGCAATACCGCGACGAATGTCTTGCCCTCGCCGGTCTTCATCTCGGCGACTCGCCCCTGGTGCAGGACTATCCCGCCCAGCATCTGGACGTGGAAATGCCGCTTGCCTATCGCGCGTCCCATGGCCTCCCGCGCCGCGCTGAACGCCTCGGGCAGCAGGTCGTCCAGCGGCTCGCCGCGTTCCAGCCGCTCCTTGAATCCGGCGGTGAGGGCGCGGACAGCCGCGTCGTCAAGGCCGCGGTGCGCGTCCTCAAATGTATCGATACGCTCGGCCAGCCTGGTAAGGCGTTTTATCTCGCCGTTCCCGCCGCCCAGCAGGTTCTTAATCCATTGCATGGAATCCTCCGTCGCGGCGTTCCTTACCCCTTGCCGCCCCACGGCGGGAGACACCGCCTCGGCCGCGAAGGGGGAAGCCTCGCCAAACTCTCGCTACTATACCACAGCCTCGCCGCGTTGGGCAAGGGCGCGTCTTATGGTTTGCCATCCCGCCGGAAATTATCACGCCGGGGACGCGTTTGGCCGCCGACGCCCGCGCGGTCCACATCGCTGTGAATAATCCCCGCTGTGGATAGTGTGGATAACCCTGTTAACAACTTGCGCCGCCTGCGGTTACGATTGTGGATAACTTTACACGCGGCGCAGTACCGCGACCGGGACATGCGGCCTGTTGTTGATCCGGATCGGGAACTCATGGTTCCCGATCCCGCGGCTGACGACCAGCCAGCCGCCGCCGACGGGATACCGCCCGCTGGTATACCGGGGGAACAATCCCTGTCCCGGCGAGAACAATCCCTGCCCGCCCGGCAGCCGCCACTGCCCGCCGTGCGCGTGGCCGGACAGCGCCAGCGCGAAGCCGCCCATCATGAGCGTTCGGGCGGCGCGGCGCGGGCGGTGGATCAGCAGGACGTCTACCACGCTTGGATCACCCGACGCCTTGATCACGCTGACGCCCGGCATGCCGCCCTCGCGCTTGACGGGGATATGGTACGCGAACGCGTTCGCGTCCTGCAGCCCGATCAGCCGTATTCCCGCCGAGCCGCGCCGGATAACGCGGCTCTCGTCCTCCAACATGGGGATGCCCGCCTCGGCGCAGTACGCCCGGAACGCGCCCAGATGCCCGCACACGTAGTCGTTGTTGCCCATGGCGGCCGCGCATGGCGCGACGCCCGCCAGCGCGCGCAGGAATGGTTTGAACGGCTCTGCGGACGCGGTATGGCCGTCGACCATGTCGCCCAGCAAGCATATCAGGTCCGGCCGCGCCGACATGACCGCGCGGAGCGTCTCCTCGCCAAGCTCGATCCGCTTGCTCAGGTGTATGTCGGACACCACCGCGATCCGGAATCCTTCCAGATCGGCGGGCAGGCCGCGCGTGGGCGTGTCGATCGTTTCCAGATCCAGCGGGCCGTTGAGTTTCGCGAAGAATCGTTCCGTCCGGGTTAACGGCTCGCCGGAATAGACGTACGGCGGCCATACCGGTGGCAGCCACTGCCCGCCGTCAAGGATCATCCGTTCCATGTAAGGGGCTATCGCCGCCATTGGGCCTCCGTGGGGCGCGTCATTGCCCGCCAGTCCTCCTCCAGTATGGCGTAGAGCGCGACGTCCATAAATTGATTCTTACTGAATAACCGTCCGCGCAGCACACCCTCGCGGCGCATGCCGCATTTTTGCATCACGCGTCCCGACGCGCCGTTCTCAACCGCGTGCTGCGCCTCGACGCGGTGCAGGCGCATCCGCTCGAACCCGAAGCGCAGCACGGCGAACAGCGCCTCGGTCGTGATGCCGTAGCCCCAGTACGCCCGCGCCAGCGAGTACCCGACCTCCGCGGAGCGGTTCTCGATGTTCCACCACATGAAGCCGATCGTGCCGATCACGCGGCCTGTTTGCTTTAGCACGACGCCCCAGCTGGACGGATCGTCGGCGCGGTACTGATGCAGGATGAACCTGACGAACATCCGCGAGTCGTGGATCGTGCGGTGCGCGTCCCACAGCACGTACCGCGCGACCTCCGGGTCGGAGCTGTATGAGAATATATCCGCCGCGTCGGCCATCGTCAGGCGGCGGAGGATCAGGCGCGGCGTTTCCAGCGTCGCCAGCCTTGAGAACAGGCCCTCGCGCGTCATCATCATCCGCGGTATCCTCCACAGCGGCCAAATACTAACGCCATTCCGGATTGTATCCCAAGCGCTCGGCGCTCATGCCTGATTGCCTGTTCCAGAATGGATCAGCGGCCTGTCCGCCCACATCCTCGCGCCGCCGACCGCCATCGCCGCGCCAAGGACGAACAGCGCGGCCAGCAGCGCGACAGCGATGATAAAACCATGTGACCTACGCCCGTTTTCCGGCATTCGGACCAACCTCCCTCCGATTGGATAACGCTGGTTACATAAAAATCACGAGGTTTGCGGATGCGCCGCGCGTTCGCAATCGTTCTATAAGTACATGAAACCGCGTGAATTGTCAAGGAGGAATCGCCATGCGCAGGCCTCTGGCTATATTGCTCTCCCTAACGCTGTGTCTGGCCGCGTTCGCTTCCACGGCGGAAGCGGAGGTTATCAGGCTGGAAGTAAGCTTTTGCGCGATAGGCGAGGACGGCGGATACTACCCCGTCAAGGTAGAGGAAGCCGTCTTCGCGCCGGGCAATCCGGTGGTATGGGCGCCCATCACGCCGGATACCGCGACTACGCCGCTTGACGCGGTCGTTGCGCGAGTATACCTGTCCGACGATCCGGAGGGCGAGTATTACATCGCCTGGAACGGGTATGATTATGTAGTCGGCAAGGAATCCAGCATGCTGCGGCTGTATGAGCCGCTGGACTTCGTCTTTGGCGAGACTGTGTATCGGCTGGTCGCGTCGGTTGACCCGCCGGAGCCTTACCTTTCGACCACGGAACCCCAGGCGACAGACCCGGCTTACACGGAACCAGATTACACGGAACCGCCGCCCACGGAAACACCTCCCTCCGAGCCAGCGGCAACCTCAGACTTCCCGGAAGACTGGGTTACATCGGCATACGCCCGCGTGTTCGGCAGTCCTGCGGAGGTCTATAACTATTTTATCGACGGCCAGCCGATTGCTATGCTGGAATACAACAACGCCATCTACGAAATGATCGAGTTCGAGTACGGGCAAGGCCAGTGGTGGGCGTTGATTGAGTTCAACACGCAGAATGGCAAGGCGCTGGGCTACGTGCCCGTGTACTCGCTGTCATACCTATCCGTTGGGGAAGCGCAGGAATACTACGACCTGATCAACTCCACGCCGTCGCCAGAACCATCCTACGAACCCACGCCATCGCCCGAACCTACGTTGGAGCCATCGCCCGAACCCACGCAAGAGCCATCGCCCGAACCTACGCAGGAGCCATCGCCAGTACCCACGCAAGAACCATCGCCATCCCCCGAGCCGACATTCCCGCAAGGGCTTACCCGCCACGCTACGATCGACGCGATCTCCGCGCCGTTCTACTCCGGGCCAAACTCCGGATTCTTTATCGGCGACCTGTTCCCCGACCGCGCGGTCTACGAGACGCTCGACCACCAGCTTGATTCCTATGGGCAATGGTGGATCGCGATAGAGGTCGATGGCCAGATAGGTTACGTGCCCATGGTTACGCTGAAATACCTCACCCCGCAGGAAGAATATGAGTATGTAAACGCCACGCCCACGCCATTGCCATCACCCGCGCCCACGCCGTTCCAACCCGCGTCAACGCCTACGCCAGCCCCAACCCCGACGCCATCCCCATCGCCAACGCTCGCGCCGCCGCAGACCGAGCGTCAGGCCGGATACGCGTACGTATTGCGCAACGGCGCGAGCCTGCTGCAGTCCGCGTCGAGCAACGCGCCCATACTGGCCACGCTCAACGCTGGCGAGATAGTGTTCGTCCAGGCGACGCATGAGGTTGACGGAGTACCATGGCGGCAGGTCGCGCGGCTGACCGACAACCGCATAGGCTATACCGCGACATACAACCTGCGTATCATGTCGGAGGATGAGGAGCAGGCCTACATACGCGACGTGGTCTACGCGCCGCCCACGCCTTCGCCCACGCCGCCCCCCACGCCCATACCCACCCGCCCCCCGGCCACGCCCACGCCGCCGCCTCCCAACCTGTCCGGCTATGCCCGCGTCGTCAACGCCAGCGGCGCGCCGCTGCTCAACTGGCCCAGCGTGGGCGCGTTCGCCACGGCGTGGCTGCCATATTACGACGTGGTGTACGTGCAGGAGCAGGTTTACCCGGAGGATGGATCGCGCTGGCAGTTCGTATACTATAATGACCAATATGGCTACATCATGTCCGACTATCTCGCCTGGATGAGCCGCGACGAGACGGACGCCTACTTCGCCGGGATGTATGTGCCCTCGCCATCGCCCGCGCCCACGCTCTACAGCGACGCGTTCAGCGGGTATGGGGTGACCTCGTCGTCCAGCGTCAACTTCCGCGGTACGCCCGGCGGCGCGGTGAGGCTGTCGCTGACCAAGAATACGATAGTCCGGCTGATCGACAGCGTGGTATCGGGAGGATACACGTGGTACAAGGCGGAGGTGGCCGGGCAGACCGGATACCTGCGCGAGGACGTGGTAAGGCTGCTGACCGTCGGCGAGTATCTGAGCGTGGTATCCAACCCCAGCTACAGCGACGGCAGCAAGATCGTCACCCCAACCAACAAGCCCTCGCAGACCAACGCGCCCATCGTATGGACCACGCCGTCCATCACCAATATACCTTCATTCGTAACGCCCGCGCCTACGGGACTGCCTACCGCCACGCCGTGGGCGACCAAGACACCCGCCGGGCTTGACAGCCCGACGCCAACCGCGCTGCCGTGGGTAACGCCCGTCCCGTCCGGCCTGAACACCGTGACCGGATCGCCCGCGCCGTCGTTCCTTGTTACCAGCGATCCGCTGCCGTCGCCATCCGTTACGCCGACCATGCCCGTGGTGGGCGGCGGCTCGACGGGGACGGGCAGTCCGGGCGGGAGACTTGCGCTCGCGCTGGTGATACTGCTGATACTGGGCGGCGGCGGGTTGTATGGATTCACGATGTACAACCGCGCGAGGAAGCGTCAGGCGCGGACAGAGGCTAACGCGAGGCGGGCTGCGCAGAGGGCGGGTAGTCCCGCCGCGCCAGTGTCTAGCTCGTCGGGCGCGACCGCTGTTGCCACCGTGACCGCCGCGACCGCCGCGACTGCCCCCGCGAAGAATCCCTCCAACCCGAACGCCAGCGGAGCGTATGCCCAGCGTCCGGTTGAGAGACCCGCCGCGCCTCAACCACAGCGGCCTAATCCCACAACAGCGCCCGCGCCGCAATCGGCTAGACCCGCGCAGCCCACGCCGCAGTACGCGCGATCAGCGCAGCCCTCGGCTCAAGCCGCAAGACCAGCGCAGCCCTCGGCTCAAACCACGCAGACCGCCCAACCCGCGTCCCAAGCCGCAGGACCAGCGCAGCCCGCGTCCCAAGCCGCAAGACCAGCGCAGCCCTCGGCTCAAACCACGCAGACCGCCCAACCCGCGTCCCAAACCGCGCAACCCATCCAACCAGGCGCTGTCTTGCCGCCGATACCGCGTCTGCCGCCCGTGCCGCCCACCGCGTCGCCGACGCAGGGAACGGCTTCGGTATCACCATACGCGCCGCCGCCCAAACCATCCGCGCCCGAACGTATCACCATCGATGAGGACGAGCCGACCGTCCGGCATCCGCGTTCGCATAGGTCGCGGCAGAGTGGAGGGGCGACGGATATCAACGTTTAGCCGGGGAGGATTCCTCTGACGGCGTGGGATTCGTGTCGCCTCCTCTGACAATGCGGGATTCGCCTCTCCCCTCTGTCGCTGTGGGATTTGTCTCTCCCCCTCTGCCGGCGTGGGATACGCCTCGCTCACCTATGCCGGCGTGGGATACGCTTCGCCCCCTCTGTCGCCTGAATGCGACATCTCCCTTAAAGGGGCGACAAGAGGTTTGGAACGGACAAACCGCATGAGCCTCCTGGCATGAGTTTCCTGGCGCGAGCCTCCTAACCGCCTTGTTTCCTTGGCGGCGGCCTCCTTGTTATGCTGTTCCGGGCGCGCGGCGAGGCCGACGCCCTGGTCCGGTCGGCTGGCCGGGACCTGCGCGGCGAGTCCGGCATCCTGGTCAGGTCGGCTGGCCGGGACCCGCGCGGCGAGGCCGGACTGGAGGCCGACCTGCTTTCAGGACCCGACCCGCGCTCCTGCCCGTCGGCGGGCTGGCTGCCCGACGACTGCGCCGCCCGCCTACTGGATTGGTAGACCCCGATGTTAGGTTCAAGTTGGCGCAGCCGCGAAATCAGCTCGCGGCGCAGCTGATCCTCCGCGCTGTCCTTCCCGTACCCGGCCTTCATGCCGCGGCTCACGCTCCCGCGCATGACATACAGTATCTGCCGGGCTATGGCCGGGTTTCGCGCCATGGGACTGGACAGCAGGTGATCCAACAGCGCCAGCATCGACTCGTAGTACCGCGTGACACACGTCGTGGTGATGCTGTTCGGCCTGCTTAGCCTGTAATGGTAATACCTGTCGGGGATGATGACTATCTTGTTAGCGTTGTACAGCGCCTCATAGCACGCCGCGAAGTCGTTCGCCTTGTATATCCGGGGATCAACGCGCAGTATCGCCTCGCGGCATGTCTCGCTTCGAAACAGCTTCGACCACAGGTTTGGGGGAACGCCGCGCTCGATGGTGCCGTTGATCGACATCATTACAGGGAACAATTCCCTTTCCATGCGCTCACGGTCGTATATCCCCTGCGGACAGTGCCCCGGGCCGCCTTTGCGCGTCACGCCGCCCCGCTCCACAAAATAGGAACTGATCACAACGTCGGCGCCCGTCTTCTTCTGCGCCTTGAGCATCTCCTCCTCCATGTTAAGCTCCATCCAGTCGTCGTCGTCGACGAAGTGCGTGAATTCGCCCGTCGCCGCCCTCATGCCCGCCGCCCGCGCCGCCGCCGCGCCCAGATGCGCCTGGTGGATTACGCGCACGCGCGGATCCGCCGCCTGGTACTGGTCGCAAAGCTCCGCGCAGCCGTCGATCGAGCCGTCGTCCACCAGTATGATCTCCAGATTCTTATATGTCTGGTCCAATATGTTCTTGACGCGCTTGGGTAAGTACATCTTTGTGTTGTGGATGGTGACCACCACGCTGATCATATCGGCAATCATGTTACGCCTCCTCAAGCGCCGCGCGATCGTACGTCCCGGCCGGGACGCTCCCCGCCGGATGGCGTATGCCGCGCGTGTCGATGTATCCGGTCACGGCTATATCCGCGCCGGTTTCGATGAGCGCGGCCATCAGCGCGGATTCCATGTCCGGCTCAAGCCAGTCGTCGCCATCGACATAATGAGTATATTCGCCGCGCGCGGCGTTGGTTCCGGCAAGGCAGCCGCCGCCCGTGCCGCCCACCGCGCCGCCGACGCGGGGAACGGCTTCGGTATCACCATACGCGCCGCCGCTCAAACCATCCGCGCCCTCTCTGTGGCTGTGGGATTCGCCTTGCCCCCTCTGACGTCGCGGGATACGCCGCGCCCCCTCTGCCGCCTGAACGCGACATCTCCCTTAAAGGGACGACAAGAGATTTGGAACGGACAAACCGCGCGAGCCTCCTGGCATGAATTTCCTGGCGCGAGCCTCTTAACCGCCTGGTTTCCCTGGCGGCGGCCTCCTTGCTATGCTGTTCCGGGCGCGCGGCGAGGTCGGCGTCCTGGTCCGATCGGCTGGCCGGGACCTGCGCGGTGTGACCGGCCGGGACCTGCGCGGTGTGGCCGCCTTGCTTTCAGGGCCCGACCCGCGCTCCTGCCCGTCGGCGGGCTGGCTGCCCGACGACTGCTCCGCTCGCCGCGTAAACCGCGACGGGGCCGCCCGCCTGCTGGATTGGTAGACCCCGCTGTTATGTTCAAGCTGGCGCAGCCGCGACATCAGCTCATGGCGCAGCTGATCCTCCGCGCTGTCCTTCCCGTATCCGGCCTTCATGCCGTAGTTCACGCTCGCGCGCATGATATGCGGTATCTGCCGGGCTATGGCCGGGTTCCGCGCCATGGGGCTGGACAGCAGGTGATCCAGCAGCGCCAGCATCGACTCGTAGTACCGCGTGATATACGCCGTGGTGATGCTGTTCGGCCTGCCCAGCCTGTAATGGTAATACCTTCCGGGGATGATAACTATCTTGTTAGCGTTGTACAGCGCCTCATAGCACGCCGCGACGTCGTTCGCCTTGCGTATCCGGGGATCAACGCGCAGTATCGCCTCGCGGCACGTCTCGCTTCGAAACAACTTCATCCACAGGTTTGGGTGAACGCCGCGCTCGATGGTGCCGCTGACCGACATCATCACAGGGAACATCTCCCTTTCCATGCGCTTACGGTCGTATATCCCCTGCGGGCAGTGCCCCGAGCCGCCTTTGCGCGTCACGCCGCCCCGCTCCACGAAATGGGCGCTGACCACAACGTCGGCGCCCGTCTTCTTCTGCGCCTTGAGCGTCTCCTCCTCCATGTTAAGGTCCATCCAGTCGTCGTCGTCGACGAAGTGCGTGAATTCGCCCGTCGCCGCCCTCATGCCCGCCGCCCGCGCCGCCGCCGCGCCTAGATGCGCCTGGTGGATTACGCGCACGCGCGGGTCCGCCGCCTGGTACTGGTCGCAAAGCTCCGCGCAGCCGTCGGTCGAGCCGTCGTCCACCAGTATGATCTCCAGATTCTTATATGTCTGGTCCAATATGCTCTTGACGCACTTGGGTAAGTACATCTTTGTGTTGTGGATGGTGACCACCACGCTGATCATATCGGCAATCATGTTACGCCTCCTATACTTGTTTCAAGGATCGCTGTATCCCTTTCCAGCGCCTGTATCCGGGCGGCAACGCGTCCGCGCTGTTCCCGCTCGACGGCGCTGTATGGTTTGCCGGACCGCCGGGCGAGCGTGTCGCCGCGCAGTACGTGATACCAGAATTTGTTGGGAAACTGCCGCCTGATGGACGGTATGCCCGCCATGGGCGAGCGCAGGTATCCATCCATCAACAGCTCCAGGTTCCCAAAATGGCCGGGCAGAGGCCTCGCTGTCACGCTCGTCGGGTTTGGGCAGTAGCGGTAATATGATCCGCCCACCACCGCTAGCCGCCGCGATCCGGCCACCGCCCCATACAGGCACAACCCGTCCTCGCCGCTCCTGATACGCGGATCAACACCGCGCAGTATCGGCGCGATAAGGCCTTTACGCGCAGCGCACGTCCAAAGCGACGAATACAGCCCCATCGTCCCTTCCCCGCGCGATTCCATCATGTATGGGAACACATCGCGCTCAAGCGCCGCGCGATCGTACGTCCCGGCCGGGACGCTCCCCGCCGGATGGTGTATGCCGCGCGTGTCAATGTATCCGGTCACGGCCATATCCGCGCCGGTTTCGATGAGCGCGGCCATCAGCGCGGATTCCATGTCCGGCTCAAGCCAGTCGTCGCCATCGACATAATGAATATATTCGCCGCGCGCGGCGTTGGTTCCGGCAAGCCTGGCCAGCGTCACGCCCATATGCCCCTGGCGGATCACCCTCGCCCGCGAATCCCGGGCGGCAAGCGCGTCGCACAACGCGCCGCTGTTGTCGGTCGAGCCGTCGTCCACGATGATCAGTTCCAGATTATGGTATGACTGGGCAAGCGCGCTGTTCACGCAACGCTTCACGAACGGCGCTTTATTGTAGACGGTCACAATCACGCTGAGCAGCGGCGTCATACGCGCAAACCTCCCAGCCCATTAATCCCCATATGAACACGCTGTCCTACTCTATGAGGAAACCGGAGCGGGGTATGACCGCGCGGCCGGGTTTACAATTTTGTAGAATCGTGGTAGCATACGCGTGAGGTGTTTATGTTGGAACCGTCATGCCGCGCCTATGCTATCATTATTCTAACATTATCTGTATTAATAGGCGCGTCCGCGCTGGCCGATTCCGCCGAGGAACCAGCCGCCGGAGCGTCCATTAACGGGAAGCCGTCGATGCTCGTAGCGCTCACGTTCGACGACGGGCCGTCCGTGTATACCGACGCGATCCTCGACATACTGGAGGAGAACGGCGTCCGCGCGACGTTCTGCGTTCTGGGCCGCCGCGTTGTGATGTATCCGGACAAGGTCCGCCGCGCCGCCGCGATGGGCTGCGAGGTGATCGGGCACTCGTGGGATCACACGATGCTGGTAAACCTCACTAACGAAGAGATGACCCGCCAGATAATGGATACCCATCGCGCCATCGCGCTGGCGACAGGCGTCGAGCCGCCGATGATATACCGCGCCCCGGGCGGCACGATCAGCCCGCGCCTGCTCGCGCTGTCGGGGGAATTGGGGTTCACGCTGCTGCATTGGACGGTAGGCAGCAACGACTTCGCGCTGCGCGACGCGAAGAAGATATACAAGGCCGTCTACTACAACACCCGCGAAGGCGCGATCATCCTCTGCCACGATATCTACGGTGAAACCGTGAAAGCGATGCGCAAAGTAATACCCCGGCTCATAGAGCAGGGGTATCGGTTCGTGACGGTAACCGAGCTTATGCGGGCTTATGGGGATGAGCTAAGCCCCGGGACCGTGTACCGCGGGCATAAGGACTGGTAATCGATCATCCGTCGGGATAGTTCGCGTCCGGTTCCGGTTTCGCTTCCGCTCCGACATCATCGCCGGCGCGGTACAGCCGGTATCCTCCCGCCTCGAACGCCAGGTCATACATACGCGCTATCGCCGCCTCGTCGATCCCGGGGATCGACCGCTCGTAGTCGCCAACGAGCACGTACGCGACGTCGTTATCCTCCACGACATACCGCGATCCCTCCGGGTCAGCGTAGAAGCGCAGGACGTCGGCCATCTTTTCGGAATAATCCAAGCCGTGGTAGTGCAGGAATATGTCGGGACCGCAGACCACCTTGCGCCCGGCCAGAGCGCTTATCGGGTTGTTGTGGTTCGTCGCGGTGAGCACGACCGAGCCGGGAGGGGTGTTGTCCTCGACGTAACGCGCCATGGATACCGCGTTCGCGGAGTAAAGCTCGTAGTCGCCGCGCCACTCCCGGATAACGGTCAACACGCCCGACGCGACCGACAGCAGCGCGAACGCGCCCGCCATGACCTGCCGCGCCCTGATCCCGCCAAGCCGCCCGTATACCCTCGCCCCGAACGCCAGCGCGCACGGCAGCGCCATCAGGTACCAAACGTAGAACAGCTTGTTATTGTCGTAGTCGTTCGGCTGGAACTCGACCAGCTCCGCGGCGATGAATATCGCGAACGCGCCAGCGGCGATAGGCCGACGCTCCCGGGGCAGGTCGAACAGCGACAACAGGATAAGCGGCATTGGCGGGCCGACGTTCTTTATCCAGAAATAAAGGTAAGAGTCCCTCAGCCCGGCGCCGCCGTTATTCACCCAGTTGAAGTGCAGTCGCACGAATCCCTCCGCCGACGCTTGCCCGAACGTGTACGTCACTAACTGCGGCAGCGCCAGCGCCAGCGTAACCGCGAGGTACGCGACTCCGGACAGGACGACTGTCCGCTTGCGCTCCGCAACGCATCGCCATCCCAAATACCCCGCGCTGAACAATCCCAGCGCGAGGAACGAATGCGTGTGGATAAGCGGCATGCCGCCGGCGATCACCCCTAACACAGCCGCGTCCCGCCACGGCCTGCCGCTGTCCGGCAGGTCCAGCGTAAGCGACAGCGCGGGCAGCAGGACCACCCATCCCGCCAGAAACGTCCGCTGGGGTATCCACATGTCGGCAAGGAGGTTGCTCCAGCGGATGTTAACGTCGGTAAGATTGGCTGGGGCGCGGTAGAATCCCGTGAATATCTCCATGAACCGCGACGGGTCCGCGCCCACGAGGTCCCACGAGTACAGGAACCCGAACCCGCCGCAGAACACCATCAGCGCAAGCGCAAGCCCCGACAGCCTCTCGCTTCGGGTAACGCGCCACGCCAGCAGGAGTATCCCCGTGAACACATGGGCGCACATGAGGCTTCCCGGTATGATGAACGACCAGCGCAGCTCCATCCCCCAGAGCGTCAGCGATGTGGAGAGCGCGTCCATCAGGAATGGGTAAGCCAGCCGCGAACCGGGCAGCAGCGCGTATTCAGGCGGGAATGAGGCGTTGCGAAGGCTAGTGGCGATGGACAGGTGAAGGCTAAGATCGCCGTAGGTGGATTGTCCGGTATGCAACGCGCCGCCCACTGGAAGCAGCGTATGCGTATACTGCAGGTATGCCGCGACGACCGCCAGTATCGGCACGATCACCAGGAACGCGCGTAACGGCTCACGCGGACCGGTCTGGCTGGATCGGCTGGTCTGGCTGATCTGGCTGGGTTGACTACTGGTCTGGCCGGTCTGGATGGATTGGCCGGATGTGCGGGCGCGCCCGCGGTTCAGGCACACCATGACACCGGACGCGATACCGACGGCGCCCATCACGCCCAGCGACGCTTTCTGCGCGGCCATCGTGAAATCCAGCCGGAACGCGAACAGCGCGGGCAGCCACATGAACAGCGTAAGCCCGGCCGCGAAGCCGAACCACACGCGCCACAACGCCCCGCGCCCCGGGAACAGCGCCCACGCCAACGCGCACCCAGCCAGCAGATAGCCGGCCAACACCAGCGACGCGGCCACGCGCTAAGCCACCGACTCGGCCCCTGCCGCCAACGCTTGCTGGTTGATGGGGATCAGGCGCTCCTTGCCCTTGCCCAGCGTCTCGCGCAACGCGTCAAGCAGACTCTCCATGGACACCAGCCCGGCCAAAGCGTTGAACGCGCCCAGCATGACCATGTTGGCGACGCGGGCGTTGCCCAGCTTCACCGCGATGTCGTTGCAGGGCACGTCATAGACCATGATGTCCGTACGCGCTGGCTCGGCGTCGATAAGCGAGCTGTTGTAAAGCAGCGTCCCGCCCGGCGCGATGATTGGCTCGAACTTATCCAGCGAGGGCCTGTTCATCAGTATCGCCACGTCAGGCTCGGTCACCAGCGGCGAACCGATCGGCTCGTCCGCGATCACCACGCCGCAGTTGGCCTCGCCGCCGCGCATCTCAGGCCCGTATGAGGGCATCCAGCAGACCTCCAGATTCTCGCGCATGCCCGCCTTGCTGAGCAGCTGCCCCATCAGCAGCACGCCCTGACCGCCGAATCCCGCTATAAGTACGCGCTTTTCCATATTTCAGGCAGCCCCCTTCGACAAGTCCTTGTATACGCCCAGAGGGTAATAGGGGACCATGTCAGTGGCCACCCACTTCAACGCCTCGATTGGGGTCATGCCCCAGTTGGTCGGGCAGGTTGAAAGCACCTCGACCATGGAGAACCCCGCGCCGCCGCGCTGGGTCTCGAAGGCCTTGCGGATGGCCTTCTTAGCCTCCATCACATGCTTGGGATCATGCGCGGAGACGCGGGCGGCGTAGGCTGTGCCGTCCAGCTGTGAGATAATCTCGCTCACGCGGATGGGTTTGCCGGTAAGTTCCTCGCTGCGCCCGTAGGGTGAGGTGGTCGTCACCTGCCCGACAAGCGTGGTCGGGGCCATCTGGCCGCCGGTCATGCCATAGATAGCGTTATTAACGAATATGGTCGTGATCTTCTCGCCGCGGGCGGCCGCGTGCATGATCTCGGCCATGCCGATGGACGCGAGGTCGCCGTCGCCCTGGTAAGTGAAGACGATCTTGTCAGGATGGACGCGCTTCACGCCAGTAGCGACGGCGGGGGCGCGGCCATGCGCCGCCTGAAGCATATCGACGGCGAAGAAGTTATAGGCGAACACAGCGCACCCGACAGGGGCCACGCCGATGGTTTGGGATTGGACGCCAAGGTCGTCGATGGCTTCGGCGACAAGGCGGTGAATGATGCCATGGGTACAGCCCGGACAGTACGTAAGAACGTTATCGGTAAGGGACAGGGGTTTTGAGAATACGATTGACATTATACCGCCTCCTTGATCCGCGCCAGCACGTCGCGCACAGCCGGGACCATGCCGCCAGTCCTGCCATAGAAGTAAACGGGTTTAAGCCCGCCCACGGCCAGACGCGCGTCGTCGACCATCTGCCCCGCGCTCATCTCGACCGTGAGGAACGCTTTGGCGGTACGCGCGGCGCGGGCGATGGGTTCGGACGGGAACGGCCAGAGCGTGATAGGGCGGATCATGCCAACCTTAATGCCGGAAGCGCGGGCCGCGCGGATAGCGCTGCGGGCAATGCGGGCGACCGTGCCATAAGCGATGATGATCAGGTCGGCGTCGTCAGTATGCTCGGAGGAGTAGGCCACCTCGTTTTTGGCGATTTCGGCGAACTTGTCCTGGAGCATGGTGTTGTGGCGCTCAAGCGCGGAGGGGTCGATGTAAAGAGAATTGATGATGGAGCGGGGGCGGGAACCGTCCCAGCCAGTGGCCGCCCAAGGTTTGGAGGGCGCGGAGGGAGCGGCGGGCTGGTCGGGCTGGTCGGGGAGGTCGACGGGTTCCATCATCTGGCCGATCATGCCGTCGCCAAGGAGGATGACCGGGGTACGGTACTGGTCGGCAAGGTCGAACGCTCTTTGGGTGAGGGAGACCGCTTCGGACACGGAGGAAGGGGCAAGGACAGGGACGCGATAGTCGCCATGGCCGCCGCCGCGCGTGGATTGGAAGTAGTCGCCCTGGGAGGGTTGGATGGAGCCAAGGCCAGGCCCGCCGCGCATGATGTTCACGATAACGCAAGGGAGCTGGGCGCCGGCAAGGTAGCTGATGCCTTCCTGTTTGAGGCTGATGCCCGGGCCGGAGGAACTGGTCATGACGCGGGCGCCGGAGCCGGACGCGCCGTAGACCATGTTAATAGCGGAGACCTCGCTCTCGGCCTGGAGGAAGGTTCCGCCGATCTGGGGCATGCGTTTGGACATGTATTCGGGGATCTGGTTCTGCGGGGTGATAGGGTATCCGAAGAAGAAGCGGCAGCCGGAACGGATGGCCGATTCCGCGATGGCTTCGTTGCCCTTCATTAAAAGTTTAGCCATGCGTTCAACTCCTATCGTTCGACAGTAATGCAGCAGTCGGGGCACATGCGCGCGCAGAACGCGCAGGCGACGCAAGCGTCAGGGGCGAGGACGGAGGCGGGGCGGTAGCCCTTAGCGTTAAGGGAAGAGGGGTCGAAGCCGAGGACTTTTTTGGGGCAGACGTCGACGCAAAGGCCGCAGCCCTTGCAAAGGTCAGATTGGATCGTAAGAGTAGGCAAGGCAATCGCTCCTTTTGGTTTTAAACGCTGCGCGGGTAACCCAGTCAGTATACCCAATAAAGGGGGTATAGTCAAGGAATAAGCGGGGAGGCGGGGGGGAATGGAGGAACAAACTACCCTGGCCAAGAGGGTCCAGCGTCACGCTGGTCAGGGGGTCAAGGGGGGTGAAACCCCCATTGCGGGGTTTGGGGCGGAGCCCCAACGCGCCAACCCACGTAAACCCACGTAAACCCAACGTAAAGGGCGAAGCCCATAATCATTCCTGTTGGTGTTCCCGTTCCCAATCATCTATGAGCCGCGCCAGCTGTTGGGCGACGGCGCGGTGTTCCTTCGCGGTATCGGCCGCCTTAGCGGGATCGGCGTAGAGGGCGCTGTCCGCCAGCAGGGTTTCAAGCGCGGCCAAGCGCTTTTCCAAAGTATCTATATCCCGCTCCAGCGCGGCCACGCGCTCCTTACGCGCCTTGACCAACTCGGAGGCGGCGCGCTCCCGTTTCTTGCGCTTGGCAAGCTCAGTCCTGCTGACGCCAGATTCAACGCTTTCATTGGCCGCGCCGCCCGCTTTCTTAGCGAGGTAATCATCATAATTCCCCAGATACTCGGTCAGTCCGTCGGGCGTCATCTCAAGCACTCTGTCCGCCAGCCGATTGATGAAGTATCGGTCATGCGAGATGGTCAGCATGGTTCCCTCGAACTCCTCAAGCGTCTGTTCCAAGACCTCGCGCGCGTCCATATCAAGATGGTTGGTAGGCTCGTCCAATACCAGAAAGTTGTCGCGCCTGAGCATCAATACCGTCAGAGCGACCCTTCCGCGCTCACCGCCGGACAGCGTATTTACCTTTTGAAGCACATCCTCGCCAGTAAACAGGAACAACGCCAGCGCCGAGCGCACCTCCGTAGGCTCCAGCCGCTTGAACCTGTCCCACACCTCGTCAAGGACGGTCTTCTCCATATCAAGGCCCGACTGAAGCTGGTCATAGTAGCCGACGTCAACATTCGCGCCCAGCCGGACCGTGCCGCCGTCCAGCGCGGTTTTGCCTAATAACGCCTCCAAGAGCGTGGTCTTGCCCACGCCATTAGGCCCGATCAGCACGACCCGCTCACCCGCCCGGATACGCAGGTCCATACCATCGAACAGCGTCCTTCCGCCGTAAGCCTTCTTTAAACCCTTAGCGACCAGCACGTCGTCGCCAGTCCGTCTAGCCGCCCTGAACGAAAACCTAGCCGATCTCTCGTCGCGCGGCCTGGCCAGCCTTTCCATCCTGTCCAGCATTCTCTCGCGGCTTCTGGCCTTACGGACCGACCATTCCTGGTTATACTGCCGGAAGCGGGCGATGATCGCCTCCTGCCGCTCGATCTCCCTGCGCTGGTTGTCGTAAGCGCGCCGCCTGATCTCGAACTGTTCCTCCCGCTGCCGCTGGAATCTAGTGTAATTGCCGGAATAAACCTCCACCCGCCCGAACAGCATTTCGGCCACGTCGGTGCACACGGCGTCAAGGAAATACCTATCGTGCGACACGACGACCATCGCCAGCTTAGCGCCCGCGCCGGCGGTAAGGTAATCCTCCAGCCACGCCAGCGCGGACAGGTCCAGATGGTTTGTAGGCTCATCCAACAGGAGTATGTCGGGCTTTTCCAGCAGCAGCCGCGCGAGAAACAGCCGCGTGCGCTCACCGCCCGAAAGCTGCTCCACGGGCTGCCCGTACTGATCCTTATTAAACCCCAGCCCCGCCAGCATCCCGGAGATGGAGGACCGCCAAGCGTACCCGTCCGCGTCCTCGAACGCGTCGGTAAGCCGCTGGTATTCGCTAGACAGGCGATCCAGCGTCAAAGGATCGTCCGAAGCGCCGCGCCCCGACATGCGCTGTTCCAGCTCGCGCAGCCTGCCCTCCATCCTGAACACCGGCTCGAACACGGTCTCCAGCGTAGACCATACCGTCGCGCCGCCCGTAAGCGCGGCGTTCTGCTCCATGTATCCCACGCGCAGGCCCTTACCGCGCGATATCTCGCCGCCGTCGGGCTGATCCGCGCCCGCGAGGATCTTGAGCAAAGTGGTCTTGCCGCATCCGTTAACCCCGACCAGCCCCAGCCGCTGCCCGGTTCGCAGCGTGAGGCTGATCCCCTTTAACACTTCACGCGCGCCAAAACCCTTACGCGCGTCCCGGGCGCTTAGTAAAATCATACGGGCATTTTACCATATTTAAGGCTGTCCCGCAATCTCGCCTTCTTCTTCGCCCTCCGCTCCGTCTTCACCCCCAATCCTCCGCGCCGACCACCACGGTATGTCCGCGCGCCGCGGCTCCAGAAGCGCGCCGGTGATGATCCACTCGCACACGCCCCGCGCCGCTCCGCGAGTAACACAGTCGCCCAGCCGCAGCCGCTCGATCCAAAACACCGGGTACTCGCGCGAGTACGCCGCTCCGTCCAGCGTATCCACGACATACCCCAGCGCGTAAGCGCGTCCGTCGCGCGGCAGCCCGTCATGGTATGACCCGTCCGCGCCGCGCGACCATAACCCCAACGCAACCAGCCGCTCGGGATCGGCGCCCGCAAGCCTAAGCTCCGCGCCGACGCCGCCCGCGCGAACGCCTCGCGCTATCCCGTCGTCGCTGTAGGCGGCGCGGTACGCGCCGTCCCATGACAGAGTGAGCCGCGCGGCGGACGGCAGCATGACCGCCTCGCCGCGCCCGTACTCGCCGGGATCGTCACGCGCGACCACAGCCAGCCACGCGTCACGAAGCCCGACCAGCATGTCTACGCCCACGGGCAGATACCCGCCGGAAGCCACCGCGTGAACTTAAGCGCCTCGCAGCGCGTCTTAGCGTCCGTATAAGCGCGTCTACCCGTTAAGCAGTAGCCGCGCCTCGCCGCTGTCTCCCTGACGTGCCCGGCTATCTCCGCGCATGTACGGCGCTCCGCCGCCAGTATCCTAACGTCCAGCGCCTGGTTAATGGCGGCCTGAGCGTTATCCGCGAACGCGGAAACCCGCCGCGTCTCCGTCAACAGCACGCACGGCAAACGGACCGTCGAGCCGTCCATAGCCAGTCCAATACGCACCCCCGGCAATATATCCCGAATCGCTTGCGCGAACTTTTCCATATCTTTACCCCCTATACGCGGGCGGTATGCCCGCTAATTCCACGCGCCAGAACGCGCCGCGATCCGTCAGGAGGGTGATCCTGTAATCGCAGGATTCCCCGGCCCCGACAGCCACGCACACGCCCCAACCCGCGTCGATTGGTTTGCCCTTCATAAATATGGCCGACGCGCTGATCCGCTCGATCTCGCCAACATCGGCCTGTTCCAGACTTACGCCCTGGCTCCTGTTGAACCACACCCGACCCCGGACGAGTATATACCCGTCACGCCAGCGGTATAGGTCCTCCGACGGCGCTGGCTCCCTCAACGCGTAGCGCGCGGCGTCACCCACGCCCACGAACGCTCAACACCTTGCCCAGCCGCCAAGCGTTGAGCAGCCGAATATGATCGGCTGGCAGCGCCTCCGCAACGCGCGTAATGTCGCCAATGGTATGGCTGGCGTCGCCCTCCATACCCCGGCGGTTGTACATCCGGACAGCCACGACGATCCACGCGGGTACCAGCGGCGCGGGCAATACCGTCCTGTTGGTGTAACCCAGTATGAACTCACGCGCGTCCTCAAGGTAGAGCATCAGCAGGCAGTCCTCGTCAGGAACGCGTATGCCCAGCCGGACCTTCATCGATTCCAGCGGCGTCATAGCTTAATCCTCCGGTTCGGGTTCGGGCGGCTCGGCGTTGAGATGCGCGTATATGCCGGAGGTTTTGCTCTCCAGCGCCCACGCCGCCGATACCAGCCTGTAGCCGAATTTCCACGCGTCGGCGGCCTGGTTGTCACGCGGCGGGATCACCTTAGGCTCCGCGTGCTTTGTGAATTGGACGACCGCGTCCCGATGCGCGGCGAGGAACGATATCCCCATAGCGTCAGCGGCGGGAGAGAACCCGCCGTCCTGCTGGCCGCCGGTTATCCCGTCATTCAGGACGACCGACTCGTAGAAGCGCGACGGGTGCGCCCGGACGATCGGCTCGAACCGGGATAACGCCGCGCGCGAGACGGTAGTGTCAAGATCTTCAACAAGCCCCAGCAAAGGCGAGGCGATGAACAACACGCGCCCGTCAAGCGGGACTTCGGCGGCGTCCATATAGTTAGCGGCGTCGCGAAGCGCGGCAAGGACTTCAGCGCCGGTGGACAGGTAGGCCTGGACACTGTGCCCGGCGGATTGCGCGTATTTGGCGAACCGGTAAGCGTCAAGCTCCGGCGTGACACGCGTTCGGATGAATTCGCCCGCAAGCTGGCCAAACGCGACGCCGGCGGTCTCCTCATCATCCATAGCGTCAACCGTGAACATGCGCCCGCGGTCGTAGCCGCATGTGATGGTTTCATGGGTAAGGGTGATGTCGCCGGGGATGTAGCCGTCACTGCGGCTGTAGTTGGCAAGGCCTTGGACGGTCAGTTTTGGGACGATCATCTCGTTGACGCGCGAGCCTTGGCGGGCGAGTTCGGACGCTCCGTCCAGTATGGCGGTGAGGCTGGATGAGGCGTATACCTCGTCCAGCATGCCGGCGAATCCGGCGAACAGGGCGATAGAGTTGGGCATCGGGGTTACCTCCTTAATCCGAACGCGCGGCGGATTAGGTCGCGCCGCGCGTTGTCAAGAGCGCCTACGATGGGCGCGGTTCCGGATATACGTTTGCGGATATGGTCCTCGACGAGGGATTGGACGCTAGATTGCACCGCGTCCATGGCGGGGATGGACTCGCTGTGGTCATGGCCGGCGAACATGGCGGCCAGTTCCTGAGGGAGATTGCGCCGGCGCAGTTCCTCGCCGATCCAGACCGCGTCTTCGAGGCGGCGCGAGTCCTGTATAGTTGAGTCGTTGTTATCCTGCATGTTGTTCCTTTCGTATCATGGAGGGACAGACTACCCTGGCCACGAGGGTCCAGCGTCACGCTGGTCAGGGGGTCAAGGGGGGTGAAACCCCCTTGCGGGGTCTGGGGCGGCGCCCCAGCGCGCCTAACCCCGTAAACTCCACGTAAAGGGCGAAGCCCATTAAGTTATTTTCTGCCCTGCGGGGCTGGGGTTTGTTGGTTTCGGCCGGGGGACGTGGGGCTCCGCCCCACACCCCGCAAGGGGGTTTCACCCCCCTTGACCCCCTGACCAGCGTGACGCTGGACCCT
>JAISWI010000010.1 GCA_031270865.1 Oscillospiraceae bacterium | reverse complement strand
CGCTGGGGCGCCGCCCCAGGCCCCGCAAGGGGGTTTCACCCCCCTTGACCCCCTGACCAGCGTGACGCTGGACCCTCGTGGCCAGGGTGGATTGTTCCTCCATGTACCCGCGCGATCCGACAAAATGAGTACAAGCCGGGAATGGCACGACGCCTGTTCCATCGCATAGGATGAGGCATGAAGGGTGTTCGATATGGAGCGAAAGCTCTGCGAGGCGCTGAAGGCCGCTGGCGTCAAGCCGCGTCACGGCTATACCGAACCGTGGACGCCCTCGGGGAACATCAGCAATCTTTGCGTTGGGAGGGTATCGCTTATGTCAATGCCTAAACTTTACGTACCAAACTACGACCTAGAAGGGCCGACGGGTCAGGGTACCAGGCTCGAAACGGTGCTGGCTAACATTATGCTGTCAGTCGCCATGCAGGAATACGCGCTCGCGCACATGATGAACGCCAAAGGCGAAGAGATCCAGATGTTCTCCGACCCCGAGAATCCCATGCTGTGCGAGATAACCATGGATGATTACGAGCATATGTCGGATTCAATCCAAAACCTTATGAAGAGCATTGAAGAGTATGAGTGCTCGCTCAGCAAGAAGCTGATCCTCACCATGGCCGCCGCCTGCGAGAACGTCGACAGCGCCGAAGAGGTCAACTGCCCGCAATGGCCCGACGCTAACTGCGGCACGCTTAACGAGCCATAACCGGAGCAATCCCGGCAGCCAGATACATTAAAAACGCGCCGCTAGGCCGCGAATCAGGAGGAAATCCTTATGTCAATGCCAAACACCTACTTGCCGGACATTGTTCAGGACGGGGAACAGGAGCTGGACAGCACCCTTGCCATGAATGAAGTGCTGCTCTCGATAGCCGCGCAGGAAATGGCGGTCGCCCACATCCTTAACGCCGAGGGCGAGAAGCTGCAGCTGTTCGCCGACTGGTCCGGGCCGCTGTACACCGACTGCACGGGCATGACCATCCTTGGCCCTAAGGACGTGCTTACCATAGACGATGAGATGTCGGAGATGGTTCAGGCCGTCAACCAGCTGGAGTGCATGTTCATGCGCAAGATGCTGATGGTCCTGGGCGCGCATCCGGGCTACTCAGGCGGGTTCACGTACCAGATACCAGGCTCTTGCAACGAGTTTACCGGGCCGGGATTCTAACAAACCCGCTATATTAGCCTAACGCCATTATAGCGCGGGCTGCCGTTCAAGCGGCAGCCCGCTTGTCATTTCGCGGAGTATTCGGCCGCGCCCGCGTACGGCCTAGGCGCCGCGAACTTCAGCCTCGCGAATATCATTCTGCCCGCCGACGTCTGCAGCGCGGTGGTGACCACGGCCTCCACCCGCTCGCCAATCATCCGTCTCGCGTTATCGACGACTATCATTGTCCCGTCCTCCAGGAAACCCACGCCCTGGTTGGGTTCCTTGCCCTCGCGCACTATCTGGACGGCGCATTCCTCGCCGGGCAGCAGGGCGGGTTTCAGCGCGTTGGTCAGGTCGTTGAGGTTGAGCACGCGCACGCCCGTGACGCTGGCCACTTTGTTCAGGTTGAAGTCGTTTGTCACCACCGCGCCGCCGCGCTGGACGGCCAGCTTGAGCAGCTTAGCGTCTACCTCGTCGGATGATTCAGCGTTGGTCTCGTCCACCTCGACGGGGATTGCCAGCTCGCGCTGTATCCGCGCGAGGATATCAAGGCCGCGCCTGCCGCGGTTGCGGCGCATTGGGTCGGGCGAATCCGCGATATGCCTCAGC
Organism: Oscillospiraceae bacterium; assembly: GCA_031270865.1. GTDB lineage: Bacteria > Bacillota > Clostridia > Christensenellales > Aristaeellaceae > BNUH01. The sequence goes on along the minus strand of JAISWI010000010.1, from coordinate 60,069 downwards.
TCAGCCAGCACGAACTGCGGGATGACCACCACGCCCTCGACAAATCCCGTGGAGAGCACGTCCAGTATGCGCCCGTCGATGATCACGCTGGTGTCGAGGATCTTGTCCATTGCCGCGTTGGACGGGACGGCCTTGCCGTTCGCGCGGTCGCGGCGGCTGAAGTGGAATATCTCATGCCAGCGCCGGAACGCGAACGCCGCGCCGAACGAGCCTGCCAGCGCGTAGAGCAGCGCGGCAAGCGCGGCCCAGCCGACGGGCGGCAGGAACAGCCTGAACGGAAGCGAGATGACCAGCCCCAGCCCTATGCCAAAGCTAAGCCCTATCGCCGTTGAGACCACTTGGCCCACGGGCAGGTCGGACAGGCCAAGCCCGACCCGCGCGGCGGCCATCCGCGCGGCCCGGGCCGGACGCGCGGATACCAGCCAGCCGACGGCCAGCAGCCCGGCGGCCGAAGGGACGGCAATGTAGTATGATCCCATATTAATCGCCCAGGCGCGATCCAGCGACAGCGCGGCGCGTCTTATCAGCGAGTACGCGCCCATACCCGCCGCCGCTGTAAGCGCGGACAATATCCCTCTGAATAATACCGTCAGCTTATCAGACCTCATTTGTTCCTCCTGAGTTTATCAACTCCCTTCTATTATATTGCTATTTTCTGGATTGTCAATCCTATGTCCTTCTACAATATAATCGATATTCTGACGAAATTAGAACTCTTCCGTCACGTGTGAGCGCCTTGGCGTGAATACCTTGCCAAGAATACCGTGATTACCGTGAAGCCGTAGATCGCCGCGCCGGGTGAGCAGCGCGTCGTCCAGCGAGCGGAAGCCCGTCGCCAGCTGGCTGAACGCCTGGATGGACGCGGTGAGGTCCGGCGCGACGGCCGCCCGCTTGACCGATACGCCGCCATCGTCGTATTCCACGCGGAACACGCCGTTGTTGCCGGGAAGCTGCTGGTCGATCACCTCGACGGAGTATGACCCGCCGCCTTCCGGACGGCGCGTTAGCTCCAGAACGCGCTGGACATTCACTACGCGCGTCATGTCGCGGGGGATCAGCTTCAGCTCGATCTCCCAATTGTCCGGTATGATATCGGTGAACGGTATGAACGTCGGGGCCTGCCAGCGAACGGTCTTGCCCGTCAGCGAGGACAGCAGCGACAGCGAGCCGTACAGCGCGTCGGTGTCGGCGAAGGCCAGTTCCTTGATAATCCACGCGTAAGGGGGCTGTGTCTCGCGATCGATCTTGATGTATGAGCGCGGCGCGCCGGTGTGGTCGCGCCACACGTAGAGGCTTATCCCCGTCTTATAGGGATCGCTGTTTGTGAACCTTTGCCAGCCCAAAGCGGGATGTACCTGGCCGCGAGGCGTGGCGTGGTTGAGGTCCGCGATGTAGGCGGACTGGATCTGTTCCAGCGCGTCGACCGGGTCGCCGGGGAAATGCTGCGTGAGCGATCCAGCCTCCTTATACCGCCGGAACGATTCCAGCGGCGCGGTAAGCTCGTTGCGGCAGTTGCACAGCTCGTAACCCATCCTCCGGTAGAACGCGTGCGAGAACGGGGTAAGGTTGCTGAACTCCGTGCCGTTGTCGTACTCGATTTCCAGAACCCGTTGGATCATCGCGTAGACGTTCCCGCCGCGCCTGCGTTCGGGCAGCGTGCATACCCCGCCGACGCCGAGCATCCCCACGGTATGCCCGTCGTACCGCATCCGGTAGGGGATGGCGGCCATGCCGGATTCGATCCGCCCCTTATCGTCGAACGCGCCCCAATGCCACTCGATCGGCCAACGGGGTTCGTCGTCCGGGGTTTCCTTGGAATAGTCATGCCGGCCGTTATACGCGATCGTCCCGATCTTATCCAAGCCCACGCGCTCGTCGCCGCGAAGCCGCCGTATTTCACGCATAGTCAGACCAATCCTCCCTAATATCATGTCGGCTAAGCCAACCGGTGCCAGACCATTATACAGACGGAACGCGCGGGCCGCAAGCTTTGGTAATATTGACGGTTGACAGCGGGCGGCCGGTGTGGTATAATAAAATAAAATATTGTATCCAATGAGGGAGAGGAGTACGCGGAACGCTCCGGCAGAGAGGGCGGGTCGCTGGCTGAAAGCCCGCCTGGGATAACGGTTCGCGGAAGGTCGCTCCGGAGGACGCGGCGGAATGGTAGTACGCCGCGCGGACGCGCCCGTTATCGCGCGTTAGAGGCGGCCAGGGCGTTGCGTGACGCAACCGACCGGGCCGCAACGAAGGTGGTACCACGGAGCCGCTCCGTCCTTTGGACGGGCGGTCGTTTGTTTGTGTAGCCAGCGCGGGCGCGTCGGCATGATATAAGGAGGTTGCGACATGGCTGAACCCGTTGACAAGGCCAAGGCAGTGGCCGAAGGCGAGGCGCGGGACCCCTCCGGCGAGATGCCCAAGGCCTACCAGCCCGCGGCGATCGAGGCGAAGTGGTATCCCGTGTGGGAGGAAGGCGGCTATTTCAAGCCGAGGATAGACCCGGCGAAGAAGCCGTTCACGATCATGATGCCGCCGCCCAACATAACGGGGCAGCTGCACATGGGCCACGCGATGTACGCGATCCAGGACGCGCTGACCCGCTTCCACCGCATGGCGGGCGATCCCACGCTGTGGCTTCCCGGCACGGACCACGCGTCGATAGCCACTGAGGTGAAGGTGCTGGAGGCCATGCGATCCGAGGGATTGTCGAAGGAGGAGGTCGGGCGCGAGGGGTTCCTGAAGCGGGCGTGGGCGTGGCGCGACGAGTACGGCGGGCGGATCGTCGAGCAGCTTAGGCGGCTGGGCGCGTCGTGCGACTGGTCGCGCGAGCGGTTCACGATGGACGAGGGGCTGAGCGAGGCGGTGGTCGAGGTATTCTGCAGGTTGTATGAGAAGGGCCTCATATACCGCGGCGACCGCATAATACAGTGGTGTCCGGAGTGCGGGACCTCGCTGTCCGACATAGAGGTCGAGTACGAGGAGCGAGGCTCCTTCCTGTGGCATGCGCGCTATCCGGGGGTCGACGGCCCCGGCGTGGTTATCGCGACCACTCGCCCCGAGACGATGCTGGGCGATACGGGCGTGGCGGTCAATCCAAGCGATCCGAGGTACGCCGCGCTGGTTGGCAAGCGGGTAATCCTGCCGATAGTGGGCCGCGAGATCCCGGTCGTCGCGGATGAGTATGTCGACGCGTCGTTCGGCACCGGCGCGGTCAAGATGACGCCGGCGCACGATCCGAACGACTTCGAGGTCGCCAAGCGCCACGGCCTGGAAATCCTGCGCGTGATGAACTACGACGGCACGATGAACGAGAATGCCGGACCATACGCGGGGCTTACCGCCGAGGAGACGCGCGAGCGCGTGGTCGCCGAGCTGGGGCGGCTGGGCCTGCTGGTGAAGGTAGAGCCGTACACCCACAACGTTGGGGTGTGTTACCGTTGCGGGCGCGCGGTCGAGCCAATCACGTCGCTGCAGTGGTTCGTGACGATGAAGCCGCTGGCCGAGCCAGCGCTGGAGGCTGTCCGCGCCGGGGCGACCAAGTTCGCGCCGGAGCGGTTCGCGCAGGTGTATTACAACTGGATGGAGAACATCCGCGACTGGTGTATATCCCGGCAGTTGTGGTGGGGGCATCGCGTCCCGGCGTATTACTGCGACGGATGCGGCACAATGAGCGTAGCGCGGACCAGGCCGGAGCGCTGCCCGTCGTGCGGCTCGACGGAGCTAAGGCAGGATGAGGACGTGCTGGACACATGGTTCTCATCGGCGCTGTGGCCGTTCTCGACGCTGGGCTGGCCGCGCGTCACGGCTGACCTGCGGTACTTTTACCCGACGAGCGTGCTGGTGACGGGTTATGACATCATCTTCTTCTGGGTGGCGAGGATGATATTCTCCGGGGTCGAGCAGACGGGCGAGACGCCGTTCCACACCGTGCTGATCCACGGTCTGGTGCGCGACGAGCGGGGCCGCAAGATGTCCAAGTCGGCTGGCAACGGCATCGACCCGCTGGACGTGATCGACCAATACGGCGCGGACGCTCTGCGCTGGGCGTTGATGGCGGGCGTGTCGCCGGGCAGCGACCTGCGGTATTCGGCTGAGAAGGCCGAGGCCGCGCGGAACTTCGCCAACAAGCTGTGGAACGCCGCGCGGTTTGTCAAGATGAGCCTCGACGGGCAGCCCGGCTCGATCTACGACTACGAGCTGGACCTGGCCGACAAGTGGATAATCACCCGATGCCAGCAGACGATCCGCGAGGCGGAGCGGCATTTCCGCGACTACGATCTGGCGCTGGCGGCGCGGGCGATCTACGATTTCACGTGGAGCGCGCTGTGCGACTGGACGATAGAGCTTGCCAAGCCCGCGCTGTTAGGCGGCGACGAGAGGCGGCGCGGCAAGGCCCGCGCGGTGCTGGCGCGCGCGCTGGACGTGGTGCTGAGGCTGCTGCATCCGTTCATGCCGTTCATCACGGAGGAGATATACTCCTTGCTGCCGCTGCCGGGCAAGCGCGGGCTGTTGATCGAGGCCGACTGGCCCGTGCCCGACCCCGCGCTGGATTTCCCCGAAGAGGCGGCGCGGATGGATGGCGTGATCGATATCGCGCGGGTGGTTCGAGCGCTCCGGCTGGAGCGCGGCGTAGCGCCAGGGCGCAAGGCGCGGCTGGACCTGCTGCCAGCGGCGGGTTGGGCCGACGCGCTGTCGGAGGCGGCGCCCGTATTCGAGCGGCTGGCGGGGGCGCAGTCCACGCGGATACTGGCGGACCGGGCCGACGCGCCCAAACAGGCTGCCAAAGCGGTGGCTGCCCACGCCGAGATATTCATCCCGCTGGGCGAATTGGTGGACATAGACAAGGAACGCGCGAGGATCGGCAAGGCGCTCGCGCAAACGCGGCAGGAGATCGCCCGCGGCGAGGCGAAGCTGGCCAATGAGGGATTCACGTCGAAGGCGCCGCCGTCGCTCATCGCGCAGGAGCGCGCGAAGCTGGAGCAGCGGCGCGGGATGCTGGCGGCGCTCGAGGCGCAAGCGGCGGCAGTGGAGGAGTAAGGGGTGATGGTGGGGTAGGCGGCAATGGAGAGCGGCTGTGGAGTAGGCGGCTGTGGAGTAGCTGCAGTGGAGTGCGGCTGTGGAGAAGCGGCAGTGGAGTGCGGCCGTGGAGAAGCGGCAGTGGAGTGCGGCTGTGGAAAAGCTGCAGTGGAAAAGCGGCTTCGGCCTAAGACCTTTGCCGCCCCTTTGGGGAGACGCCACCATCAGGCGGCTGGCGTTTAACTGACCACGGCCGGACATTCCAAGCCTTCGCCCTAAGCCTTTGTCGCGCCGTTCAAAGCCTTGTTGCCCTTAAAGGAGGAGGGGCAGGAGGGCTGGACGTCTGCTTTGGCAGGTATCGCGGTATGGCAAGTGAGGCTCATTTTCACAACATTATTTTTTCAAAAAAACACTCTTTAAGAAAAATAGCCTCTTTTGCCACACCGCGACACCTAAGCGCGTTCCAAACCCGCCGCCAGCGCGTTCCCAGCCAGTCGCCAGCGCGTCCTCGACGGACGAACCGTGTGCTTAAGCGGCGGCGGTCTAACCCCTTGTCTCCCCTTAGGGGAGACAAGGCATGGAACTCGACGGGAGGCACCAGAGGGGCGAAGCGAATCCCGTCGCGGGCAACAAAGGCCCATTGCCCGTTGGTCGTTGGCTTGTTGGCCGTTGGTTGCTGGCTGTTGCCCGTTGGTTGCTGGCTGTTGCCCGTTGGTTGCTGGCCGTTGCCCGTTGGTTGCTGGCCGTAGCCCGTTGCCCGATGGTTGCTGGCCTTTGGCTGTTGCCCGTTGCCCGTTGGTTGCTGGCCGTTGGCTGTTGCCCGTTGCCCGTTTGCCGTTGGCTGTTGCCCGTTGGCCGTTGGTTGCTGGCCGTTGGCTGTTGGCCGCTGGCCGTTGACCGTTGGTTGCTGGTTGCTGGCCGTTGGTTGCTGGCCGTTGCCCGTTGCCCGTCGGCTGCCGCTCAAGTCCCCCGCAGTCCCCCGCTCACCACTCGGCGACGACCCCGTCGCTGTCACGCCACACGGGGTTATGCCAGTCGTGACCGATCGCCGCCATCTTCCGGACGTAATCCTCGTCGATCTCGACGCCCAGTCCAGGCCCGTCAAGCGGCTTAGCGTACCCGTCGCTAAAGTCGAACGCGCCCGGGTTCTTCAGGTAGTTGAGCAGGTCGTAGCCCTCGTTGTAGTGGATGCCCGCGCTTTGCTCCTGTATGAACGCGTTGGGCGAGCAGAAGTCCACCTGCAGGCACGCCGCGAGCGCGATCGGACCCAGCGGGCAATGCGGCGCGAGCGCGACGTCGAACGCCTCGGCCATCGCCGCGATCTTGCGCGTCTCGAGTATCCCGCCGCAGTGACTAACGTCCGGCTGGATGACGTCGACGCCGCCGCGCGTGAGCATCCGCTTGAACCCCCAGCGCGTGTAATTGCGCTCGCCCGTCGCGATCGGGACGCGGCTGGACCGCGCCAGCTCGAGGAACTCGTCCTCGTTCTCGGTAAGCACGGGTTCCTCGACGAACATCAGCCCGTAGGGTTCCAGCTCGCGCATGAGCGTCTTAGCCATCGTCTTGTGGACGCGGCCGTGGAAATCCACAGCGACGCGCAGCTTGTCGCCGACGGCCTCGCGTATCGCCGCGACGCGCGCTACCGCCTCGTCCAGCGGCCCGCGCGTGTCGATCCAACGCAGCTGATCCGTCGCGTTCATCTTGACCGCGCGGTATCCTTGCGCCAGCGCCTCTCTTGCTCCGGCGGCGGCGTCGCGCGGATGGTCCCCGCCTATCCAGCGGTAGACCTCTATCCGATCGCGGACCCTCCCGCCCAGGAACTCATACACCGGCATGTTGTGGAACTTGCCCTTTATGTCCCACATCGCCTGCTCTATCCCGGACGCGGCGCTCGTAAGCACAGGCCCGCCGCGATAGAACCCGCCGCGGTACATCACCTGGAACGCGTCCTCGATGTCGCCCGCGCTCCTGCCGACGAGCTGTCCCGCCAGCTCCCGGACGCACGCCGCTACGGTCGCCGCGCGTCCCTCGACGACGGGTTCGCCCCAGCCCACAATCCCGGATTCGGTGGTCATCTTCAGGAACAACCAGCGCGGCGGGACCTGGAATAACTCTACCTCGCGTATCTTCACGCGTCCATCACCACCACAGCGCCGCCCACAGCAGCGAATTGCCCGCCTCGCAGGACATCGTGTGGTATTCCCCCGGCGGTATCCGAACCACGTCGCCGGGCGTCACCGGCGCCCTCGCGCCGCCAAGATGGACGAACCCCTCGCCCGCGAACACGAGGTAAACCTCCCGCGTCCCGTGCGCGTGCCCCTCCATCATCGATTCGCCCTCCAGATAGCCCCACGCGTGTCCGAACGGCGCGGGCATCCCCTCCGGCAGGACGCCGCCCGCCAGTATCGAGCCGTTATGCCCGGTCGGGGCCGTTTCCTTGTTGAACCGCGTTATTTCTATATCCATATGATCACACCTCGCGGGCAGTATACCACCGCGCCGATCCCGCGTCAAGCCGGTCAAAACCGCGCGGTTTGGTTCTAACGCCCGCGCCGCCGGCATATAATATATGTATGGTATCCGTGGAACAAGCGGGCGCTCACGGTATTCCGATGCCGCGAGGGGCTTGCAAAGTGGGGATAAGTGGTGTATAAAGGGGGTGGGTGGGCGATAGAATCATGGGTTAGGGGGTGTGATCATGGCCGGTGATTTCGTCGGGACATTCGATCACAGCCTGGATAATAAAGGCCGGACGATCGTGCCCGCGTCGTTCCGGGAACGGCTGGGCACGGGCTTCACGGTGGCGATGAACAGCGAGTGGAAGGCCCTAGCGCTGTACCCCGCCGCGAAGTGGGACTGTATCCGCGAGCGGCTCGGGCGCATGCGCGACACCGATCCCGCGGCGATGGCGTACAAGCGCATGGTCAGCGCGTACGCCGCGCGAGTGGACGAGTTGGACAGCCAGGGCCGCGCGCTGCTGCCCAAGCCCATGCGCGATAAGGCCGGGCTGGGCCAGCGAATCCTGTTCATCGGCATGGGCGACTACGTCGAGGTGTGGGACGCGCGGCGCTACGCCGCGCATGAGGAGCAGTCCCTCGCGCGGATGGAGGAGCTTATCGCGTACGTGGACGAGCGGTATAACGCTTGTTCTAGAACGAGGGAAGGGGGCATATAATGGCTGTAACGGATCGGGCCGGCCGAGGCCGCGTCAGGCGCGGATACTCGCGCGCCGGGGGCATGGGCAGGACGGCCGACGGCAGGGGCGTGCGCGGGATGGCCGACGGCGGGATACTGCCGGCGTCGGCCCGCGCGACGGTCGAGGGCGTGGCGGGCGCGGTGATACCGGGCAGGCTGCCGGTCGTGCCGCTGCGCAAGCAGGCCCCAATGATACTGGTGATGTGCGGCGCGTTGTCCGTGTTCGCGTTCACGCTGGTGGCGCAGACCGCCAACTGCTCTCGAGCGGCCAAGGAGGTCAGCGCGCTGGCCAAGGCCGTCAAAGAGGTCAGGCTGGACAGCGAGGCCCTCCTCAAGGAGATATCCGAGCTGGAAAGCGGCGAGCGCGTCTCCCGCGAGGCCGTGTTCACGCTGGGGATGGTCGATCCGCCAAGCTCGCCGCGCTACGTCTCCCTGCCGGAGATCCCCGCGCGGCAAGAGCCTCCAGTGGTACAGGCCCAGCCCGAATCGTGGGTGACCACCGCGCTGCGGGCGCTTGGGGGGCTATAATTATGTAAGTATTAGGGGGTGGGACGCTTGCAAACGCCCGGGATGACAATACGTAAAAGGCTCCTGTGGCTGACGGCGGCGCTCCCGCTTCTGTTCTGCCTGATACTGCTGAAGGTCGGCGAGCTTACCATCGCGCGATCGAGCGAGCTAACCTCGCGCGGCATCCAGCAGTGGACGCGCAACGGCACGGTGTCGGCGGCCCGCGGCCAGATACTCGACCGCAACGGCAGGACGATAACCCAGAGCGTGACCGCCTATATAGTCAGCGCGTCGCCAAACCAGGTGACCGATCCTGAAAAGATGGCGGACATACTCTGCCCGGCGCTGGGGCTAGACCGCGATACCGTCATAACGAAGCTGTCACAGAAGGGCGTAGGCTCCGTCACGCTCAAGCGGCAGGTCCCGCGCGACACGGTGAACAGCCTGCGCGACATGCTCGCCCGCGAGGATATCAAGGCGTCCGGCGCGCTCAAGGGCCTCACCTTCGGGGAAGACAGGCTGAGGTATTACCCGCTGGGGCGGTTCATGCCGCAGGTGTTGGGGCTTACCAACATCGACGGCGACGGCCAGAGCGGGCTGGAACAGCAGTATAACGCGGCGCTGGCAGGCTCGCCGGGCAGGATCATCACCGAGGTGGATAACAACGCCCGCGCCCTGGCCGGGGGACAGGAATACTACATAGCGCCCCAGGAGGGCGCCAGCCTGAAGCTGACCATCGACCAGACCATCCAGTCCATCATGGACAAGGCTATGCGCGAGTGCGTCGAGGTCAACGGCGCGGCGCAGGCCATGGCCATAGCGATGGACCCGCGAACCGGCGCGATACTGGGCATGTCGATGGAACCCGACTACGACCCCAATAACCCGCCCCGCGACGACCTGGCCACGCTGCAGAGGCTGATGCGGATCACGCTCATCTCCGACGCGTACGAGCCAGGCTCGACATGGAAGATGTTCACGGCGGCGATGGCGCTGGACCTGGGGCTCACCACGCCGGACGAGGGCTTCTTCTGCAACGGCTCGATCGTCGTGGACGGCGATACGATCAGGTGCTGGAACACCTCCGGACACGGCGCGGAGGATTTCAGGAAGGCGCTGCAGAACTCGTGCAACCCGGTGTTCGTCCAGATGGGATTGCGCGTGGGCATCGATAACTTCTACCGGTACATGAGCGCGTTCGGGTTCGGCAAGACGACGGGGATAGACCTGCCCGGCGAGAGCGCGGGGATACTCATCCCCAAGTCCACGGTCAAGAAGGTGGAGCTGGCGCGTATAGGGTTCGGCCAGAGCGTGGCGGTGACGCCCATCCAGATGATCGCGGCGTGCTGCGCGATCGCCAACGGCGGCAAGCTGATGAAGCCGTACCTGGTATCGGAGATCATCGGCGCGGACGGCTCGACGTTGGAACGGGCCACGCCGCAGGTGGTCAGCCGCCCGATCAGCGAGGAGACCAGCGCGTTGACGCGAGACCTGCTAGAGACCGTAGTGGCCGACGGCGGCGGCAGGAACGCGAAGATAGAGGGATACCGCATCGCCGGCAAGACCGGGACCGCGCAGGTCTATAAGGAAGGCAAGGTCGCCCACGACGCGCATATCGGCTCGTTCATGGGCTTCGCGCCCGCGGACGACCCGGTGATCGCCGTGCTGGTCATAGTCAACGAGGCGCGGCTCATGCCCGACTACGGCAGCGCGACGGCGGCGCCGTTCGCCCGCGACATACTGGAGCAGTCGCTGCAGTACATGGGCGTCAGGGCGGACAAAGGCGCGGTCAAGCAGGTTCAGGCGACCGTGCCCGACCTGGTGGGGATGAGCGTGCCGGACGCCACGGCCGCTCTGGAATCGCTGGGGTTGACCGCCGTGACCGACGGCGACGACCCGATGGTCCTAGACCAGATGCCCGCCCCTGGCGCGTCGGTATGGACGCAGTCGCAGGTGATGCTGTACACGCGCGAGGGCCAGGCGCTGGACGCGCAAACGCTCGTCCACATACCGGACCTGCGCGGGATGTCGATCATCGAGGCTGGACGGCAGCTGCGCTCGCGCGGCCTGATCATGGAGATAGACGGCGCGGGCTTGGCGGTCAGGCAGAGACCGGCGGCGGGTGAGTTCGCGCAGCCGGGCGACACCGTAACGGTATACTTTGAGGCTCCATAAAGGTTCGGAGGGGGAATCATCATATATGAGGTTAAGCGCGTTGGTAAGGGACCTGCCCGGGCTTGTAGGCGCGGCTGGGGATATAGGGGTTGAGATCACGCGGCTGGCGACGGACAGCCGCCAAAGGGAACCGTTGGACGGGAGCCTGTTCTTCTGCGTGTCGGGGGCGCGTTTCGACGCTCACGACTTCGCGCCGCAGGTAATCGGGCGCGGCGCGGCGGCGTTAGTGGTGGAGCGGATACTGCCGGATATCGCGGCGCCGCAGGTCCAGGTGGAGAGCGTACGCGGCGCGATGGGGCATATCGCGGCCGCGTTCTACGGGCATCCGGCAAAGTCGATGGCGCTGGCCGGGATCACGGGCACGAAGGGCAAGACCACCTCGACATACCTCCTCAAGGCGATAATGGAGGCGTCGGGGCGCAAGTGCGGGCTAATCGGCACAACGGGCAGCTTGATCGGCGAGACGATGGTCTCCTCAGGCTTGACCACGCCCGACCCGGTCGATCTGCACAGGACGCTTCGGAGGATGGCTGACGAGGGCGTGACGTTCTGCGCGATGGAGATCAGCGCCCACGCGATAGACATGCGCAGGCTGGACGGGCTGGAGTTCGACTGCGTGGCGTTCACGAACATCTCCCACGACCACCTGGATTACTTCGGGGACATGGACACCTACTGGAGGACGAAGCGGCGGGTGTTCGACAGCGCGTACGCCAGACGCGCGGCGTTCAACGCGGACGACGAGCGGGCCAAGGGCATGATGGAGGGCGTGGAGATACCGTATACCACGTACGGTATCCGCGAGGAGTGCGATCTCAACGCCCGGAATATCGAGATCACCGAGGACGGCGTGTCGTTCGAGCTGACGCGGCGCGGGCAGCCGGGCGCGGCGGTCGCGCTGAGGCTGACGGGCATGTTCAACGTATACAACAGCATGACGGCGGCCTCGCTCGCTCTGGCGCTGGACGCGCCGATGGAGACGATCAAGGCGGGGCTGGAGTCGGTGCGGGCGGTGCCCGGGCGCGTGGAGGCGCTGGACACGCGTACGCCCTACAAGGTTATACTGGACTACTCGCACGTCCCGGCGGCGCTGGAATCCATACTGCGCGTGGTCCGGGAGTTCGCCAGGAAGCGCGTGCTGGTGGTGTTCGGGTGCGGAGGGGACAGGGACAGGGAGAAGCGGCCCGTCATGGGCGAGATAGCCGGGCGGCTGGCCGACTACTCGATACTGACCAGCGACAACCCGCGCAACGAGGACCCGGGCGAGATACTCCGCGAGGTGGAGCAGGGGATCAAGCGGACGAGCGGCGGGTATGAGGTGATAGAGAACAGGCGCGAGGCGATAAGGCGGGCGCTCACGATCGCGAGGGAGGGCGACGTGATAGTGCTGGCGGGGAAGGGACACGAGACGTACCAGGAGATACGCGGAGTGAAGAAGCCGTTCGACGAGAAGATCGTCATAAAGGAACTGCTGGAAGAGATGAATATCGCGCGGGGGGCGGTCTGACGCATGCGACGGATGCTGTGGGCGGCGCTGGGCGGGTTCGTTATATCGCTGATAATAGGCCCGACGATGATCAAGCTGTTGAGGCGGCTGAAGGTCGGGCAGCAGGTATACGAGGGCGCTCCGGAAGAGCATATGAAGAAGCAGGGCACGCCGACGATGGGCGGGCTGATGATAGCGGCGGTGTCGCTGGCCGCGGCGTTCGCGGCGAGGGCGGGCGCGCCCGAATGGAAGTCGGACGCGCCGCTGGCGGTCGCGGCGTTCGCGCTGCTGAACATGGGACTGGGGTTCGCGGACGATTTCCTGAAGATCCGCAGAAAGAAGAACCAGGGCGGGCTGAAGGAGCTGCAAAAGACGATACCGCAGCTGGCGATAGCCGCGGGGTTCGCGGCGTACTGTTACTGGCATCCGCTGATCGGCTCGTCGGTGAGGCTGCCGTTCACGGCGCGCGAGTGGGATATGGGGTACTGGTACATCCCGGCGATGGCGTTCGTGATATACTGCGTTCTCAACGGCTCGAACCTCCTGGACGGGCTTGACGGGCTGCTAGGATCGGTATCGCTGTGCGACTTCGCGGTGTTCGGTATAATCGCGCTGATACTAGCGGGAGGGGTAGGGGTATCCGAAAGTCAGTATATGCTGCTGGACGTGGGGATACTCTGCGCGGGTATGGCGGGAGCGCTGATGGGTTATCTAAGGTATAATTTGCATCCGGCCTCGCTGATGATGGGCGACACGGGGTCGATGTACATAGGCGCGGTGTTTGTGGGCGCGGCGATGGTGTTAAGGCTGCCGTTGTGGATTCCGGCGGCGGGGCTGATGATGGCGGTATCGCTGCTGAGCACGACGGCGCAGCGTTACTACTACAAGGCGACGCGTGGGAAGCGGCTGTTCCTGAACTCGCCGTTCCACCACCATCTGGAGAAAAAGGGCATGAGCGAGACAAGGATAGTGTCGATGTACGTGCTGGTAACGGTGCTGATGTGCTTGGTATGTTTCCTGATGCTGCCGGGCGCTGTGTACTAACGGAATGGTTTAGCGAATAGTAGATGGAGCGGGGAGGGGTTGGCATGGCGTTGTGGGGGATTGAGCAGCCGCGGGGGAAGCGCGCGCTAGTGGCGGGCATGGCGCGCAGCGGGATAGCGGCGGCCAGGCTGCTGCTGAAGCATGGCGCGAGGCCGGTGCTAAGCGATCTGAAGGCAAGGGGCGAGTTGAAGGGGCTTGAGGAGTTCGACGGAGTAGACGGGGTAGAGTGGGCGCTAGGGGAGGACGCGGACAGGTTTATAGACGGGTTGGATCTGATTGTGATAAGCCCGGGGATGCCGATAGGGGCAAAGTGGATAAAGGAGGCGAAGGCGAAGGGGATCCCAGTGATCAGCGAGTTGGAGCTGGGGGCCGCGTTCGCCGACGGGCCGCAGGCAGCGATAACGGGGACGAATGGGAAGACGACGACGACCGCGTTGCTGGGCGAGATGCTAAGGAACGCGGGGAAGACCGCGCATGTGGTAGGGAACATAGGGAATTCGATAAGCGCGGCGGCGGCTGAGGGAAGGGCAGGGGACATATACGTGGTGGAGGTCAGTTCCTTCCAACTGGAGGGGACGGTGGATTTCCATCCGAGGGCGGGGGCGCTGCTGAACATCACGCCGGACCATCTGAACAGGCATGGGGACATGGAAACGTATATCGGGCTGAAGCGGCATATGTTTGAGAAGATGGGGGCAGGCGATACGGCGGTAGTGAACGGCGACGATCCGGTGGCGGTAAAGGCGCTGGAAGGGCTGCCGACAAGGATGATGAGGTTCTCGAGGCGCGGGGAGGTTGAGGTTGGCGCGTTCGTAAGGGGCGGGGAGGTAATACTAAGGAGCGAAGGGGGCGAGAGGGCGGTATGCGAGGCCGGGGAGGTAAGGATACCTGGCGGGCATAATCTAGAGAACGCGATGGCGGCGGCGTGCGTGGCGAGCGTGATGGGGGTGCCCGCGCCGGTGGTAAGGCACACGCTGAGGACGTTCGCGGGCGTGGAGCACAGGATAGAGACGGTGAGGGTATACGAAGGTGTAACATGGATCAACGACAGCAAGGGGACGAATGTAGATTCGACGCTGGCGGCGATAGCGGCGATGGGGAAGCCGACAGTGATAATATTAGGCGGGTATGATAAGCATGTGGAGTTTGAAGGACTAGCCAAGGCGGTAAAAGGGAGCGAGTGGGTAAAGGAAGCGGTACTGATAGGGGACACGGCGGGGCAGATAAAGGAGGCGCTGGAGAAGGAAGGGTTTGAGAATATGACGGAGGCAGGGTATGACTTTGGCAAGGCGATAGAGGAGGCGAGGCGGCTAGCGGGGAGCGGGTGGAACGTGTTATTCTCGCCGGCGTGCGCGAGCTTTGACATGTTCCATGATTACGAGCACAGGGGGCACGAGTTCCGGAGGCTGGCGGAGGCGCTGCGCTGACAATGAGTCAGGTGGAGGAACGACCTACCCTGGCCACGAGGGTCCAGCGTCACGCTGGTCAGGGGGTCAAGGGGGGTGAAACCCCCATTGGGGGGTGGGGGGCGGCGCCCCAGCGTACTAACCCACGTCCCAGCCGAAGGAGGGAGGAGGGCACATGGCGCAGGTAAGCACGATGACCTCACGCAAGCGGTCGCGTCGCTGGGCGGACCGTCGGCTGGCGCCGATGCCGGGGATTGAGCCGCGGATGAAGCCTGCGGACAGGGGGGTATTGGTCGCGCTGGCGCTGCTGTTGATGGCTGGGCTGGTGGTGTTGTTCAGCGCGTCCTACTATGTGTTCCAGGACCAGGGCGACGCGCTGACCAAGGTCAAGCAGCAGCTGTTCGGCATAGCGGTGGGGTCGGCGGCGATGTTCGTGTTGTCGCGGATAGACTACAGCCTGTGGCGCAAGACGTGGGTGATAGTCGCGATGCTGGCGGCCAGCGCGGTACTGCTGGTCCTGGTGCTGGTACCCGGTATAGGACAGCAGATCAACGGGTCGAGGCGGTGGATCCACATAGCCGGGATCAGCTTCCAGCCCAGCGAGTTCGCGAAGTTCGCGGTAGTGCTGTTCATGGCGAACGCGCTGACACGTATAGGCGACAACATACTCCGGTTTTTCCGTGGGATAATACCACAGCTATTGGTTCCGGGAGCGGCGTTCCTGCTGATACTGGAGCAGCCGAACCTGTCCACGGCGGGGAGCATCGTTATAGTAGCGATAATAATGATCTACATAGCCGGCGCGAAGTTCAGGCATCTGGCGCTTTTGGGGGCAGGCGGGGCAGGGGTATTCTTGTATTACGCCACAAGCGCGGCGTACAGGCTGGAGCGGCTGACCTCGTTCCGCGATCCGTTCGCGTCGATGCAGGATGAGGGTTACCAGCTCTCGCAGTCGCTGATAGCGTTCGGGTCGGGCGGGCTGTTCGGGATGGGGCTGGGGCAGGGAAGGCAGAAGATGGCGTACCTGCCGTACCCGGAGAGCGACTTCATCTTCGCGATAGTGGGCGAGGACTTCGGGCTGCTGGGGTGCATAGTGGTTGTAGCGCTGTACCTGGCGTTCATATTCGCCGGGATGAGGGTCGCGCTGAACTGCCAGGATAAGTTCGGCTGCCTGCTAGCGGCGGGGATCACGATGATGATCGGGGTACAGGCGCTGCTTAACATGGGCGTGGTGGTAGGGCTGCTGCCCACGACAGGGCTGCCGCTGCCGTTCTTCTCCGCGGGCGGCACGTCCATCATGATCTTTATGGCGGCAATAGGGATATTGCTCAACATATCCAGGAGCAACGAGATGGTGGTGGCGTAGGCTTAAGCAGACGCGCCGACGCCGAAGGAGGGCATGTCTTTCACGCAAATCCCGCGCCCGCATACCGTGTAATGGGTAGGCCAATGCGTGGGAGGTATGCGAAGTGCAGATATTCCGGATTCAAGGCGGATCAAGCCTAAACGGTGAAGTCAAGATAGACAGCGCGAAAAACTCAGCGCTGCCGATACTGGCCGCAAGCGTGATGACGGAGGACCCGGTAACGCTGCTGGACGTACCCGACATAGAGGACGTATCCAACATGATAGCGATCCTGCGCGGAATGGGCGTAAGCGTAACGCGCGAGGGCAGCGCGGTCACGGTCCGCGCGAAGGGCGACCTGTCCGGCGAGCTGCCGCCGCGCCTTGAGAAGACGCTGCGGGCCAGCGTGTTCATGGTCGGGCCGATGCTATCCAGGACGCGGGCGTTTACCTTCGGCTATCCCGGCGGCTGCGAGATCGGCTTGAGGCCGATAGACCTGCACGAGCGCGGGCTGAGGGCGCTGGGCGTGGTGATCGACGAATCCGGGGGAAGGCTGCGCTGCGACGGCAGGTCGATGCGCGGAGCGGAGATCCACTTTGACTATCCCAGCGTGGGCGCGACCGAGAACATAATGATGGCGGCGGCGCTGCTGCCGGGCAAGACGGTGATACACAACGCGGCGAGGGAGCCGGAGATAGCGGACCTGGCCAGGTTTATGAACGCGTGCGGGGCGAAGGTAAGCGGCGCGGGGCGCCAGACCGTCACGATACAAGGGGTTAGGAAGCTGCGCGGGGTGGTGTTCCGGCCCATCGCGGACAGGATAGCGGCAGGGACAATGCTAGCGTCGGCGGCGATCACGGGCGGCGACCTGCGCGTCCTCAACGCGCCGACCTGCGACATGGTCGCCCAGACATCCAAGCTGCGCGGCATGGGCTGCGAGATCACGGAAGGCCCGAACGAGCTAAGGCTGAAAGCCCCGAAGCGGCTAAAGTCGTTCGGGCAGATACAGACCCAGCCGCATCCCGGCTTCCCGACGGATATGCAGGCGCCCATGTTCACGCTGGCGACCGTGGCCGACGGGGTAAGCCTGTTGGTGGAGACGGTGTTCGAGAGCAGGTTCCAGCACGCGAGGGACCTGCAGGCGATGGGCGCCGACGTGACGATCATGGATCGGGTGGCCGTGGTGCGCGGGGTGCCCAAACTGCACGGGGCGAGGGTGAAGGCGCACGACCTGCGCTCCGGCGCGGCGCTGGCCATAGCGGCTCTGGCGGCTGAGGGCGAGACCGAGATAGAGCAGGTATCACAGATAGACCGCGGTTACGCGGCGCTGGAGGTGACACTGAGGGGATTGGGCGCGAAGATCACGCGCGAGGAAAGGGGTTAGTTAAATCATAATAAGGAGCAAACACGAATGCGGACAGAGAAACGGACAAACAGGATCGCCCGCCCCGGCTGGATCGCGGCGATAACGCTGCTAAGCCTGGCGCTGGCGGGGGCATGGATCGCCTCAAGCGCGTTGTTCGTCATCGGAGCGATACAGGTCGAGGGGAACGGGATGGTATCCAGCCAGGAGGTAATAAAGCTGTCCGGGCTGAAATTCGGGCAGAGCATGCTCTCGCTGGACGCGGACAAGGCCAGGGCCGGGATCGAGTCAAACCCATACCTGCGCCTGACCGGGATATCAAGGGAGTACCCCTCGCGCGTGGTGATAAGGGTCGAGACGCGCCGCCCGGCCGCGATCATACAGCGCGCGCGGGGCGACTCGCTGATAGTGGATTTCGAGGGGAACATAGTGTCGCTGGCCAGCCAGACCGGGTCGTCGCCTGAACTGGCGTATATTACCAACGTGGAAACGCCGGACGCGCTGTCGTCCGTAGGGTCAAACATAACTGGCGAAAACGCGCCGGACGAGCTAAAGGCCGCGCTCATCGTGATCAACGCGCTGGACGAGCAGGACGCGCTTGGAACAATATCGGAATTGAACGCGGGTGAATTGGACAATCTGTTTTTAGTAACACTAAGCGGGATTAAGGTGACGCTCGGCAGGGCTGACGAGCTGCTGCCCGAGAAGATCGCCCTGATGCGCGCGGTGCTGCCGGAGCTTGCCAACGAGGGCGCCCGCGACGGGACGCTGGACGTGACGGCCGGCAGCAAGGCGGACTACCGAAGCGCGTCCCCGCGCTGACGCGCGGCGACGCGAGACGCCAGACCGACGGTCTGTAAGGCGCGGACTATCGGTCTGGAACGCGGCCGGCGCCGAAAAACGAGACCAACGGTCGGGATGTTTTGAGGCGGCCGCAGCGTCTATTTGGTAAATTAACGTGGAAATGGTTAATCCTGCCTTGCAAAGAGGGCAAGGAAAGGGTACAATACACGATGAGAGACAGGGTTGGCCCGGCGGCGGACAGCGGCGGCCGGATCGAAGGGGGAGGCCTGGCGTGAAGAGCATGGCGGCGGCGATCGACTTTGGCACGTCCAAAGTGGTAACGCTTGTGGCGGAATCGAGCGGGTACCACCGCTGCGATATAATAGGCGCTGGCGTCGCCTCCTATGACGGGTTTACGGAGGGCTATTGGAACGTGCCCGAGCTGGTGGACGAGGCGATAGGCAAATCGATCCGCCAGGCGGAGGCGCAGTCGCATCGGCGCGTGCGAGAGATCCATGTGGGCGTGCCGGGCGAGTTCTGCAGGGTATACGTAACCGAGATCCAGCTGCAGCTGCAGGGGCTGGACCCGCACGTAACGCCCGCGGACATAGAGCGAGTGTTCCAGATGGCCGACCAGGAGATCCAGCCCGTGCGCGGGGTGATGATCCACAGGAGCCCGGCGTGGTTCATGGTGGACGAGGGCAAGAAGACCATGGAGCCAGTGGGTCTCAAGGGCGGGGCGTTGAGGGCGCTGGTGTCGTTCGTGGTGACGGACGAGTTCTTTTTGAAGGATATTACGCGGCGGATGGAGAAAATGAACCTGGACGTGGCGGGGTTCTTCTCCTCGCCGATGGGCGAGGCGCTGCTGTTCCTGCCGCAGGAGGACCGCGACCGCACGAGCGTGCTGATAGATATCGGGTACCTGAGCATGGAGGTCATGGCGGTCGAGGGCGACGCGCTGGTGTTCCACAAGGTGATACCCGTAGGCGGCGCCCACATCACGGTGGACCTGACATACGGGCTGGAGCTGCCCATGACGATGGCCGAGCAGGTCAAGCGCGGGTACAGCTTCGGCCAAGGGTCGGGCGAGGCGATAGAGGCCGTAAGCGACACGGGCCGGGCGCAGTCGTTCGCCAGGGAGGACGTGGCCCGCGTGCTGGAGCCGCGCGTGGACGAGATAGCCGAGGCCGTCCGCGAGACGCTGGAGCAAAGCGGCGTGAGGCTGGGCGGCTGGAGCAATATATACCTGACAGGCGGCGGCGTGGCGATGATGCGCGGCGGGAGGGAATACCTCTCCCGCCAGCTGGAAAAGCCCATCCGCCAGCCCGCGCCCAAGGCGGCCAAGCTCAACAGCCCGATATACTCCAGCGCGTTGGGGCTGATAGACCTGGTGTTCGAGACCATCGAGCAGCAGGAGGAGAACAGCGGGCTGTTCGAGCGGGCGCGCTCGTCATTGAAGGGATTCTTTAAGCGTTGACGGGGGAATGGCCCGACGGCGGGGAATGGTTTAACGCATAGTTGAGGGGGATTGCGCAATGGCGCTGGAATTCGAAATGGAAGAGACCGGGTTTGCGTCAATTCGCGTGGTGGGCTGCGGCGGAGCGGGCAACAACGCCGTCAACCGCATGGTCGAGGCGGGGTTGCGCGGCGTCGAGTTCATCGCGGTAAACACGGACAAACAGGCGCTCAACCTGTCGCGCGCGCAGACAAAGATTCAGATTGGCGAGAAACTCACCAAGGGTCTGGGCGCGGGCGCGATTCCAGACATTGGCCGCCGCGCGGCCGAGGAAAGCCGGGAGGAGATAGCCCAGGCGCTGAAGAACAGCGACCTGGTGTTCGTCACGGCTGGGATGGGCGGCGGGACCGGCACGGGCGCGGCCCCGATAGTGGCGGAGATAGCGCGAGACCTGGGTTGTTTGACGATCGGGGTGGTGACCAAGCCCTTCCAGTTCGAGGGCAAGCAGCGCATGAAGAACGCCGACACCGGGATAGACGAGCTGAAGCAGCGCGTTGACACGCTGGTGGTGATACCCAACGACAGGCTGCTGCAGGTGGTGACCAAGGGCACGACGATGCTGGAAGCGTTCAGGCTGGCGGACGACGTGCTAAGGCAGGGCATACAGGGGATATCCGACCTGATAGCGGTGCCCAGCCTGATCAACCTGGACTTCGCGGACGTCAAGACGGTGATGGAGTCCGGCGGTCTTGCGCACATGGGCATAGGCGTGGGGCGCGGCGAGAACAGGATGGTAGAGGCCGCGAAGAACGCGATATCCAGCCCGATGCTGGAGACGTCGATAGACGGAGCGAGGGCCGTGCTGATCAACATCACGGGCGGCGAAGACATGTCCATACTGGACATAAACGAGGCCACGCAGATGATCATACAGGCGGCGGACGACGAGGCGAACATAATATTCGGCGCGGGCGTGGACGAGACGATGGCCGAAGAGGTAAGGATAACGGTTATAGCGACCGGGTTTGAAAAGACGCCGTTCCCGTCAAGGGAGAAGAAGAGCGAGAGGCCCAGGAGCGCGGCGAGCAAGGCGGCCGAGGAGGGAAGGGCGTCCGCGGCGTCCTCGCAGTACAGCGCGTATACGCCGTACAGCGTGAACCAGAGCGCGTATGTGAACGAGCCGGAGATCCCGTCCTTCGTCAATAACAGGACGCCTCCGCCCGCGAGGAGGACGGCGTTCCAGGATGAGGCGGCTGCCCCCGCGCCGCAGAGGGCGGCGCAGCCCGAGCCAGCGCCGGACGCGGCCAAGGGGAACCAGTATTCATCGGACATCCCGGCATACCTGCGGCGCGCGCCGAAGCGGTAACGGGTCCAGGATCGCCCCTCCGCCGCTGGAGTGGTAAGGCATCTCCCCTAAAGGGGCGGCAAGAGGTTTGGATACGGCTCACCATGGGCGTTCGTTCCAAGCTTCTCGCCGCCCCTTTAGGGGAGATACCGCCTCAATGACGGAGGGGCGGCGCGAATCCCTCCGCAAGCGATAGAGGGGGAATCCTGTTCGGTGCCCGGGCATTCCGAATATATTGAATAATTATTGACAGAAAGCGGAATTAATGGTATAAAACAATGTAAAAGGTTGAAGGGGTAAGGGGGTGTCAGGCGGTGCGCGTAAGGAACCGGGCGGTCTCGCTTGCGTATAAGGTAATCGTAACGGTCGTCAGTTTGGCGGGACTGCTGATGCTGTTCGGGTTTCCGAGGCGGGCGTTGAGTTTTACCACGATGCGGTATTACACGACGCTAAGCAACGTGGTGTGCTTCGTGTTTTTCGCGGCGGCGGCGGTACACATGGCCGCCCAGATAAGGAGATACGGGCCGCGGGGGTCGTCGACGCTAGCGCCAAGGGTGAAGGGCGCGGTAACGATCGGGATCACGGTGACGCTGTTTGTTTACCAGTTCATGCTGGCTAAGACGCCGTTCTCGATGAACGGAGGGGTGTCGGGTGATTTTTTTGTGCATTTGCTGACCCCGGCGCTGGTGATACTGGACTGGGCGCTGTTTGACGAGAAGGGGCGGCTGGGGTGGTTGGATCCGCTGTTTTGGACGATATTGCCGCTAAGTTATGTAGTATACGCGATGATCGCCGCGCCGCTGGGCGTGAAGTATTATACCGGGGGGAGGTACCCATATTTCTTTATGGATGTAGATGTATTGGGGGCGGGCGGGGTCGCGCTGTACGTGGGCGGGATCACCGTGGGGTTTGTCGCGCTGTCGTATGTAGTGGTGGGCCTGGATCGATTATTGGGAAGGGTCGGGAAGTCCGGCGCGGGTAAGCTGTAGATGGAGAGCGGGATAATAGTGGACAGCTGCTGCGACATGTCCGAGGAGATGAAGCGGGAGACGCGAGTGACGTCCGTGCCGCTGACGATGCAACTGGACGGCGAGGAGTATACGGACGACCAGCGGCTGGACCTGCCGCTGTTCATGAGGGCGATGCAGGCGTGCCGCAAGAAGATAGGGTCGGCCGCGCCGCCGCCGAGGTTGTTCCAGACGGCCATACAGGAGACGATGAGCGAGTACATAGTGACGCTGTCGGATAAGATGTCCGCGTCGTACGAGAACGCGCTGCTGGGCAGCCGCCAAGCGAGGGAGGAGACGGGGATCGACGCGCACGTGTTCAATTCGAAGACGGGGTGCGCGGGGGAGACGCTGATAGCGCTCAGGCTGCGCGAGCTGATAAACGAACAGCTGTCGAAGGCGAGGGTTATACAGGCGACGCAGGCGTTTATAGACAGCACAAAGACATATTTTGTGTTGGAGAATTATGATAACCTGCAGAAGAACGGGAGGATGGGGAAGATAACGGGCAGTTTGATACATATATTGAATATCAAGCTGATCATGGGCGCGGATCATGATGGAAACATAGCGTTATACGAGAAAGCGCGGGGGATGTACGGAGCGATTCGGCAGATGCTATCGCTGATAGAGCGGAGCGGAAAGGTTACCGCCGACGGAAATTTGGTAATATCTCACAATAATAACATAGAGTTCGCGACACGATTGCGTGACGAGATCGTGAAGCTGTTCCGTTTTAAGAGCATTTACATTGTGCGCACAGGCGGGCTAAGCTCGCTCTACGCGGATAACAAAGGCGTGGTGATGGCTTTTTAGCAAACCCCTACCCTGGCCACAAGGGTCCAGCGTCACGCTGGTCAGGGGATCAAAGGGGGTGAAACCCCCTTGCGGGGTATCGGGGCGGAGCCCCGCAAACCCCGCGCGGAGGCAAAGCGGCTAATCGGAGGTTACAACCCCCAAAACCGGGTTATCGGGAGAAACAAGCTCTATAACGTGGGGCTTGTCGGCTCTGCCGGCAAGCCGGAAGTCGTCGCTGTTGAAGCGATGCGCGGAGCCGTCCTTGAACATGAACCACACATCGCAGGGCGCGGCGACGCGCAGCGCCCCGGTCAGCCGGACGCCGGACGCGCCGTTCTTCGTCCAGGTGACGCAGCGCGCGCCCTTGCCGCCCCTGCTCTGAGGCTCGAAGTCGGCGACGAGAACGCGCTTGCCGCATCCCGCGTCAGTGGCGACGAGCAGCTCGCCCTCGCCGGGGGCCAGCGTCATGGCGGCCAGGACGTGGTCGGTAACGTCCAGGCGCATGCCGATCACCCCGGCGGACGCCCGCGCGACCGGCTCGATGGGCGACGGGTCGAACACGATCGCCATGCCCTGCTCTGTAACGATCATGACGCGCGTTCCCGGCGCCAGCGTCAGCGCGCCGACCACGCTGTCCCCGCCGCGCAGCTTGATCGCCGCGAACCGCTGCCGGTTAACGTCAAATTCCGAAAGGGCGCACCGCCGCGCCAACCCGCCGCGCGTTATGAACAGCAGGTCGGGCTGTTTGGTCCAGTCGCCGGGACGCGCGGCGAGGATGTGGACGACGGTCTCGCCATCGGCGAACCCGGCGAGCAGGGCGGGCAGCGCCCCGCCCTTATCCCGGGCGGCGCGCGCCTCCGGGAGCGTGGATACGGGCAGCCGATAAGCGTTGCCGCGATCCGTGAACAGCAGCAGCGACGCGTCGTCCATGGTATCCAGCCGCGACAGGGTAAGCTCGGCGGCCTTGTCGGTCGGTTTGTCCTGCTTCCTGTCGGCGTGGCCGAACTGTTTGCGCAGCAGCCCGCCGCGCGTGAGCGTTATACGAGCGGGTTCCGGGTCGGGCTGTTCCGCGTTTTCGATGGCGGCGGCCTCGTCGGGCGGGGCGATGATCTCTGTGCGGCGCGGTATATCGAAACGTTTTGATATCTCCTGAAGCTCATCCTTGACGACGCGAAGCAGCAGCCGCTCGTCGGCCAGTATCCGCTCGAGCTGGGCGATTTGCTTGAGCAGCGCGTCGCGCTCGTTCCGCAGCGCCAGCGCCTCCAGCCCGGTCAGCCGCTGGAGCCGCAGGTCCAGTATGGCCTGCGCCTGTATCTCGCTGAACTGGAACCGCGCGACCAGCCCGGCCTTGGCCTCCTTCGCGTCCTTGGAACGGCGGATCAGCGCGATGATCTCGTCCAGCGCGTCCACCGCGCGGATCAGCCCATCCAGGATGTGGGCGCGGGCGCGGGCCTTCTCCAGGTCGTAGCGGGTTCGCCGGGTTAACACGCGCTTCTGGTGCGCGATGTACTCGTCGATGATCGCGAGCAATCCCATCTGGCGCGGCTTGCCGTCCGCGATGACGAACATGTTCACGCCGAACGTTATTTGCATATCTGTATATTTATATAACAGCGCAAGCATGCGGACCGGGTCGGTCTCGCGCTTCAGCTCGATCACGGCGCGGAGTCCGTCGCGGTCGGACTCGTCGCGGATGTCGTGGATTCCGGCGAAGAGGGCGCGTTTCTCCTCGCTGGTCTTGAGGACGCGTTCCAGCAGCGCGGCCTTGGCGATCTGGTAGGGCATCTGGGTGATAACGATCTGCTTGCGCCCCGCGCTGGCGTCCTCGATACGCGCCTTGGCGCGGAGGGGGAGCTTGCCGCGCCCGGTCTCGTAGGCGGCGCGAAGCTCGTCGGTCTTGATGAGCTGGCCGCCGGTCGGGAAGTCGGGGCCGGGCATCACGCGGAGTATATCGTCCAGCGGGCACGCGGGCTTATCGATCCGCGTGACGACCGCCTTGATCGCCTCGCCCAGGTTGTGCGGCGGGATGTTCGTGGCCAGCCCGACGGCTATCCCCGACGAGCCGTTGACCAGCAGGTTGGGGTAGCGGCTGGGCAGAACCTCCGGCTCTTTGAGCGTGTCGTCGAAGTTCAGGCGCAGCGGCACGGTATCCTTGTCCAGGTCGCGCAGCATCTCCAGCGCGAGCGGGGTCATACGGGCCTCGGTGTAGCGCATCGCGGCCGCCGCGTCGTTGTCGATCGAGCCGAAGTTGCCGTGGCCGTCGATCAGGGGGGCGCTCATCGAGAAGGGCTGCGCCATGCGGACCATCGCGTCGTAGACGGACGTGTCGCCGTGCGGGTGGAATTTTCCCAGGCAGTCGCCGACGATACGCGCGCTCTTGCGGTGGGGTTTGTCGGGGGTTGTGCCCAGCTCCGACATGGCGTAGAGTATGCGCCGCTGGACGGGCTTGAGGCCGTCCTCGACGCGCGGGAGGGCGCGTTCCAGGATGACGTGCTCGGCGTAAGGCATCATCGCCTCGACGATCACTTCCTCCAGTCCGGCGGGACGGATCTGGTCGGGGGCTGGCTCAGGCGGCGCGGCGCGGTTGTTATTCTTCGGCATTACGCGATAACCTCGTGATGGTATTGATTGTATTTGGCGCTAACGCGACGGAAGGCCTCCTCCAACCTCCCGCCGCCCCTGAAGGGTTGACAAAGGGCTGGCAAGGGGTTAGGCGGGCGCGGCTTCGCTCTGTCACTCGGTGGGATACGCGCCGCGCCCTCCGTCCCGAACAAGCGTTATCCAGCGTCGTCACTCCGGCGGCTTGCGCTTGTCGCCGAACTCCTGGAAGGCGTCTCGCTTGTTGAAGTTGGCGTGCTTGATGATGAACTCGCGGCGCGGGTCAACGCGCTCGCCCATCAAAAGCGAGACCATGCGCTCAGCGTCGGCGGCGTCGTCCAGCGTGACGCGAAGGAGTTTGCGCCGCGCCGGGTTCATCGTGGTCTCCCAGAGCTGTTCGGGGTCCATCTCGCCCAGGCCCTTGTATCGCTGGACCGTGTAGTCCCGGCCGGCGGTCTTGGTGACCTTGCGAAGCTCGGCGTCGTCATAGACGTACTTGGTCACGGAGCCGCGCTGGACGCGGTAGAGCGGCGGCAGGCCGATATACACATGCCCCCGCGCGACCATCGGCCGCATGTAACGGAAGAAGAACGTCAGCAGTATCGCGCGGATGTGGGCGCCGTCCTGATCGGCGTCCGAGAGGATGATCACGCGGTTGTATTTCAGCTGTGAGGTCTCGAAATCCTCGCCCACGCCCGCGCCCAGCGCGGTGATGATCGCGCGGAACTCCTCGTTGCCCAGCACCTTATCCAGCTGCTTGCGCTCGACGTTGAGCGGCTTGCCCCGAAGCGGGAGTATCGCCTGAAAGCGTCGGTCGCGCCCCTGCTTGGCGGAGCCGCCCGCCGAATCGCCCTCGACGATGAACAGCTCGTTCTCCTCAGCCTTGCGCCCGGAGCACGAGGCCAGCTTGCCCACCAGCGGCGCGGCCTCCAGCTGGTTCTTCTGGCGGGCGAGGTCGCGGGCTTTGCGGGCGGCCTCGCGCGCCTTGGACGCGCGGACAGCCCTCTCGACCAGCATTGACGCGGTCGAGGCGTTCTTCAGGTCCTCAAGGAACGCGCCCAGCTTCTCGGCGATCATCGCCTCGACGGTGGGGCGTACGTCCGTGTTGCCCAGCCTGCCCTTGGTCTGCCCCTCGAACTGCGGGTTAGGCACGTATACCGACAGGCATCCGGTCATGCCCTCGCGCGTGTCCTCGCCGCTCAGGTTGGCGTCCTTATCCTTTATGAACCCGGAGCGGCGCGCGTACTCGTTGAACGCCTTGGTGTACCCGGCGCGGAACCCGGCCTCATGCGTCCCGCCCTCGCCGGTCGGGATGTTGTTCACGTATGAGAACAGGTTCTCGGTGAAGTCGTCGGTATACTGGATGGCCGCGCGGACGCGTATGCCGTCGCGCGATCCCTCGAACAGTATCGGCGCGGGGTGAAGCGGCGACTTATCCTTGTTGAGGTCGCGGACTAAGTCGGCGATCCCGCCCTCATACATGTATGTCTGCTCGCGTTCCGCGATGTCGGCCTCTAGCTCGTCGACGAAGGTTATCTTAAGGCCCTGGTTCAGGTAAGCGAGGTCGCGCAGGCGGCGGCGCACGGTCTCGGCGGAGAAGCGGCTGTCCTCGAATACCGCGCCGTCCGGCATGAAGCGCACGCGGGTGCCATGGGAACGCGACGGGCCGTGGCGCTTGAGCGGCTCGACGGGTTTCCCGGCCTCGGTTTTCTGTGTGGACGGGTTGTATCGGCTCTCGAAACGCATGCTGAACCGCCCGCCGTCGCGCTCTATCTCAACGGTCAGCCATAGCGACAGCGCGTTCACGACCGACGCGCCCACCCCGTGCAGCCCGCCGGAATACTGGTATTGGTCATGGTTGAACTTGCCGCCCGCGTGTAATTTAGTAAATATTACCTCAACGCCCGACACGCCCAGCTGGGGATGCGGGTCGACGGGCAGGCCGCGGCCATTGTCCGCGACGGTCGCGCTGCCGTCGCGGTGCAGCGTAACGGCCATCTCGCTGGCGTAGCCGTTCACGGCCTCGTCGATGGCGTTATCCACAATCTCCCATAACAGGTGATGCAGACCGCGCTGGCCCGTCGAGCCGATGTACATGCCCGGGCGTACCCGAACCGCCTCCAGGCCTTCCAGGACTTGGATATCGCTCGAGTCGTACTTCTTCGCTGCCATTCGTTCCTCCGATTCAGTCTAGGGTTGATTCTAGCAAACTATGGGCGCTGGCGCAAGGTAAGCCGACGGGCCTCCTTCCCGCGCGGAGACGTACTCCCTAAAGGGTGGCAAGGAGGTTGGAGAGGAATCGTATACAAATCCCCGCTTCCGGAACGGCACCGTTTACAAATCCCCGCTTCCGGAACGGAATCGTATACAAATCTCCGCTTCCGGAGCGGCACCGTTTACAAATCCCCGCTTTCCATGTACAATGACCTTATAACATCGTCAGGGAGGTATCGGCATGCGGATCGGCATGATCACCTGCAACTATTTCATGCGCGTGTACGACTATCGCCAGCCGGAAGGCTTCAACTGGGGAACCATGTGCGATAAGTGGCGGGCACAGTTCAGTAAATCGGACTTCCTGCAGCTGGCGCGGGAGATTCGCGGCATGGGCTACGACGCGCTGGAGATATGGGAGCCTACATTCTCCCATAGGGTCCACACCGAGGAGGACGCCCGCGCGTTGGCCTCCGACCTTGGGGCGATAGGCTTCGAGGAGATCGCCTACTGCGTCGGCGGCTGGGGCGCGGACGCGGTTGGGTCGGTTGACCAGGCGTACCGCTTCGCCCGCGCGTTGGGCGCGAAGGTCGTGACGGGATGCGTTACGAAAGCTGATGTTGACATAATCATGCCCGCGATCGAGGAAGCCGGAGTGAAGTACGGCATGCGCTACGCCGTCGAGAACCACCCGCGCCCAAACCTTGAATCCCCGGAAGAGGTCGCGCAGGCCATCGCCCCATACACGACCATCGGCGCGAACCTGGATACCGGCATCTACCACACGCAGGGCTACGACGTGATCAAGGCCATGGATACCCTTAGCGGCAAAATCTACCATACCCACTTCAAAGATACCGTAAAGGGCGGCGAGGGGTGCCTGCCCATCGGCGATGGCGGGGCGCCGCTGGCCGAGGCGCTGAAACGGTTCAAGAAGGATAATTATGAGGGTATGATATCCGTTGAGTTTGAGTATCCTACCGACCCCGCGCCGGGATTAAGGAAGTCGCTGGAGTTCATCAAGCGGAACCTGTGACCGCCTGGCCGAAACACCGGCTTGACCGCAAATCCGGTCAATGTCGAAACTCGCCGCTCGACATGGTTCGCGCGTTGGGATCGGCCGTTTGTCCGGTAAATGTCAAAACGCGCCGCCCGGTATGGTCCGAGAGTAGGCTGGCCGTTTGTCCGGTAAATGCCGAAACGCGCCGAATGGCGCGCGTGTTGGCTGGCCGTTTGTCCGATCAATGTCAAAACGCGCCGCCCTGTATGGACGGCGCGTTTGGGTTACGCGCCAGGTTCGCCCCGGCGGTTACGGCTTGGGCGCGCTGACGAACTGGTAAGGATCCAGCGGCGGGATGATCTCCTCGCCCAGGTAGGTGTCCGGCACGTTCGGCAGAGCGAAGAACGCGTACTCGGCGAGCGCCTCGGCGTCGGTCTCGGCGCGGACGAGGCCCAGCTCCTGCATCTGGGTGATGTTGCGGTAGAGCGCTTCCTTAGCCCCGCTCACCGACGGCAGGTATTTGAAGTTATCCACCGACGCGTAGGCGTATTCACGCTTGCCTTCCGCGCCGTTGGGGTTCCAGCCGTTTTCCATCTGGATATCGATGGCGAGGTGGCGGTTCGCGTCCACCCACGCGCTGGCCTTGAGCAGCGCGTTCACCACGCGGCCGATCTGATAAGGATACTTCTCAAGCGCGGCGGCGCTGGCCCACAACGCGCAGCAATACTCGTCCTTGAGGTATTCAGACACGCCATAGTTGTAGACGCTCGTGGCGACGCCGTCGACGATCAGCGTGGTGGCGGTCGGGTCCTCGGTCACGATCGCGTCGACCGCGCCGTTTTCCAGCACCAGCGGCAGCTCGCTCGCCGTGAACACGACGAACTCCACCTCGCTGTTCTCGGGCGTCACGCCGATCCCGGCGGTGGCCAGCACGCGCTGGGATATTATGTGCGCGGACGTGGCCAACGCGCTTACGCCGATACGCTTGCCGCGCAGGTCCTCGACGGTGTTGATCCCGCCCTCGGCCCGGCCCAGTATCTGGATGCACCCGGTATGCAGCCCGGCGACGGTCTTGATCTCCAGCCCGTTATCCAGCGGCGCGAGCTTGGAGGCCAGCAGGCCGTTGCCCACGTCCAGGTTGCCGGTGGCGAACAGCTCGTTTTGGGCGCTGTCGCTCTTGAAGAACGTGTAGTCCACGCCCTCGACCAGGCCCTCGGCCTCGAAGAATCCCAGCTGCTTGGCGACGTGGAACGGCACGCCGCACAGCCCTGTGCCGTACAGGACCTTGACGGTGTAAGGCTCCTCGCCATGCAGCGGGTCGGCGGCGGCGGCCTCGGCGCGGGCCTGCGAGGTGGCCAGCGTGAGCAGCAGCGCCAGCGCGAGCGTCAAGGCCTGTCTTAACGGTTTGCGAATGGTATTCATGGTCCTTTCCCTCCTGAATGCTGATGGTGGGGCGTCGTTGGTTGCGCGCTGCCCGCCCTGGCTGGGCGGGCCGGCGCTTATGCGATCGCCGTTTCGGTTGAGCTATGACCGTCGCGGCGGCGGCATCGGGGGCGGCTACAGGTTGTATTCCAGCGCGTGCTTATGCCCGGTGAAGTTGAGTATTTGCAGTATCTTGGCCCGCATCAATAGGAAGTCGGGGTCGTCGCGGCTGCGGCCGTGGTTCGGGTTGCGGCCTATCTCGATGGGTATCACCCGCTCGATCTTCGCCGGGCGCGGCGTCATCACGAACACGCGGTCGGCCAGGTAGATCGCCTCGTCAACGTCGTGGGTTACCATGAGCATCGTCGCGCCGCGCTCGGTCCACACGCGCAGTATCTCATCCTGCATGTTCATCCGCGTGAACGCGTCCAGAGCGCCCAGCGGCTCATCCAGCAGCAGGATCTTCGGCTCGTTCACCAGCGCCCGCGCCAGCGAGACGCGCTGCGCCATGCCGCCGGACAGCTGGTGCGGGTAACTGCGCTCGAACCCGGTCAGGCCCACAAGGTCGATGTACGCCTGAACGTCCGCGCGGCGCTCGTTGAATACCTTGCGTATCTTCAGCCCATACGCCACGTTGTTGTATACGTTGAGCCACGGGAACAGCGTGGGGTCCTGCGAGACCAGGCCGCGGTCCGCCCCGGTGCCTGTGACGCGGCGCCCGTCAAGGTATAGCTCGCCGGAGGAGGGCTGTATCAGCCCGGCGACCAGGCGCAGGAACGTGGATTTTCCACAGCCGGACGGCCCGATCAGGCAGACGAACTCGCCAGGCTCGATCCTAATGTCCATGCCCGACAGCGCCGTGACCTCGCCGCCGTCGGGCTGGATGAACGTCTTGCTGACGCTGTCCGCGATAATCGCGCCTGTCGCGCTCACCACTTGATCACACCCTTCTGCCAGCTAAGGAGCCTGTCGCGGACCTTGAACTGTATCGTTATGAACACATAGCAGAACCCGGCCATGATGAACAGCCCGGCATACACCCCGGGGTATGAGAGCATCTCCTTCTGCCAGTTGATGTACCAGCCCAGCCCGTTCTTAACGCCCAGCATCTCCGCGACGACCAGCGCGGCGAACGAGGAGCACGTGGCGTTGAAGAAGCCTAGGAAGATGGAGGGCAGAGCGTCGGGTATCGCGATGTGGAACAGGTTCTGCGTGTCGGTCGCGCCCAGGGTCGAGGAGACCTCGTAGTACGTCTTCTTCACGTTCTGGATGCCCGACGCGGTGAGTATCGATATCTGGAACCACACGCCGAACGCGATCACGAACACCGCCGCGCTTCGCGGCCGCGAGAACATCACGATGGCCAGCGGCACCCATGTCGAAGTGGGTATGGGGCCCAGTATCCTCACGAACGGGTTAAGCCAGTAGTTCCAGCGCTGACTCCACCCCACCAACACGCCCGTCGCCACCCCGGCGGCCAGCCCGATCCCCACTCCCTGGCAAAGCAGTATGAACGAGCTTAGCAGGCAGTCCAGAAACAGGAAGTTGAACTCCTCGCGGTAGACGTGGATTATCCGGGATATGCTGGGGAAATAGATCTGCGGCAGCAGCAGGAACTTCGCGGTGACCACGTTCACGACGCCCACGAACAGTATCAGCGCGGCGATGAACACCCCGCGCTTGGCCAGCGCGCGCGCCAGGTCCTTGACCAGCGTCAGAACCAAACCAACCAGCAGCGCCAGTATGTCTATAACGGTCAGCGCGTACACGACGGGAGCGTAACCCTCCGCGCCTAGGGCCTGATGATCGACGATCACGAACAGCAGGAACAGCAGCTGGGACACGACCGCCCAGCCCGGCCTTGCCGCGATCTCCCTGGCGCGTCCCGCGAAGAACGACGCGGCCGCCAGCAGGAACGTCAGGCCGCCGATTACCGCCGATAGGTACAGGAACCCCGCGTACTTCGATAAGCCGATCTGCCCGAACCTCACGGCGGCCAGCGCCGCCAACGCGCCCGAGGATACCGTGAGCAGCAAGCGGCTCTTGGACGCGGAGCGGACCCTCTCCTCCCAGAGCGCGGTGGCTGTCAGCGCGGCGAATATAGCGGCCAATATCCCCAGAAGGTAACGGAACTCCGTATAATCCGGGTTGCGCAGCTTCTCGTGGTTGGGCAGCAGGACCTCCGCCAGGAACGAGACCAGTATCGCGGCCAGCGGCAGCAGCGACTGCGCCTTGAGCCGCGCCGGTAATCCGGTATGGGGCGCTGGCGCGGGAACGCGGGCGGCTTCAATCACGTTGGCTCTCCCCCTCGCTGGTTTGTTCGTTGGGCGGTTTGGCGAATACGCGCCTCTCGTACGCGCGGCGGACGCGGCGCAGGGCTTCGTCCAGTCCTCCCTCATACTGCAGCGGCACGATATTCCGGTGGATCAGCTGCTTTTCGGCCTGTGCGCCTATCCTTGCCATCAGCGCGATGTGGCAGTCCGCCAGCGCCGCCAGCTTCAACTCCATCGCCCGCGCGTCATGGCCGCCGCAGCGCCCGCCGTTCTGTGGCGAGGGCAGCGGGCGCGTCCCGACCTCCGTGACCGCCCCGGTCTCCTGGTCGATATCCCAGAGGGCGGCCTGCCCACACTGGCCGAAATGCTCGGTGACGGTCAGGCCGTCCAGCGTTCCAACGGCGATTCGGTATACCATATCAGTACCAGTACCGGCTTTTCTCTTCCGGCAGCTCACGGAAAAGGTCGGTCGAGAGATACCGCTCGCCCGTATCCGGCAGCACGGCGAGTATCACCTTGCCGTTGTTCTCGGGGCGTTTGGCCAGCTTCGCCGCCGCGAACGCCGCCGCGCCGGATGATATCCCAACGAGCAGGCCTTCCACCCGCGCCAGTACCCGCGCGGTGTCTATCGCCTCGCTGTCCTGAACCTTGTATATCTCGTCGATCAGGGCGCGGTCGAGCACCTTGGGCACGAATCCCGCGCCGATGCCCTGTATCTTGTGGGGAGACGGGTTCCCGCCGGACAATACCGGCGAGTTGTACGGCTCCACCGCCACCAGCTTGACGGATGGTTTCTTCTCGCGGAGATACTCGCCCGCGCCGGTAAGCGTCCCGCCCGTGCCCACGCCGGATACCAGAACGTCGATCTTGCCTTGCGTCGCTTCCCAGATCTCCGGCCCGGTCGTCTCGCGGTGTATCTTCGGGTTGGCGGGGTTATCGAACTGCTGGAGTACCACGCCGCCCGGTATCTGTACCTGCAGCTCCTCGGCGCGTCGGACCGCGCCCTTCATGCCCTGCGCTCCGGGGGTGAGGTCCAGCTCCGCGCCCAGCGCCTTGAGCAGGCTGCGCCGCTCCAGGCTCATCGTGTCCGGCATGACTATTACTATGGGATAGCCTTTCGCCGCCGCGACGAACGCCAGGCCGATGCCCGTGTTGCCGCTGCTAGGCTCGATGATCGTGTCGCCGTCCTTCAGCCTGCCGCAGGCCTCGGCGTCCTCGATCATCGCCAGCGCGATGCGGTCCTTCACGCTGCCCAGTGGGTTGAAGTATTCCAGCTTGAACAGCAGATCGCTGTCGCTCAGCTTCGCCAGCTTCGCGAACCTTTGCGGGCGCAGCGTTGGCGTCGCGCCGATCAGGTCGGTCAGGTTATCGACTATGCGCGCGCTCATGCGTTCTCACGCTCCTTGATATTGTCTTTGACGTCGCTGGCCATCCACGCCTCGCTGAGCGGAAGCTCGACGTTGCGCGAGATGTTCTTGGCGAAGTTCGTGTTCCGCAGGACCTTGTCGGCCTTCCGCGCCAGCTCGAACGCGCCCGCGTAGCCCATGTAGTTGAGCGTCTGGCCGAACAGCGGCATGGTGGGTATGCCCAGCCGCGTGACCCAGCCGTTAGCGCCGGCGTGGCCGCAGTACAGGTCTGGCTTCAAGCGGCTGAGGATGTTAAGCTCCTCGGCCGGCATGCCCGCCGCGACCTCGACGAACAGCTTGCCGTCGGTCACGTTCTCCAATATATCCTCGACGAAGCGGTCGACGTTGTGCGCCTTCACGCCCAGCAGCTTCATGCCCAGCGAGTGGAAGAACTCCGCCGTGGTGAGGATGCGCGTCTCGCCGCCGCCTACGAATACGGATTTGCCCTTCAGCCGCTCCTTGATGGGCGCGAGCGCCTCCTCAAGCCGCGCGGTTTCAAGCGCGATCAGCCGCTCCGCTTCCTCCTCCAGATGGAAGAATTCCGCTATCTTGCGCAGCCAGATGTTGGTGTTCTTGATACCGATGGGCAGCGTGTCGATGACGTAAGGCGTGCCGAACCGTTCCTTCAAATGGCCAAGCAGGTAATCGTCGTGCGTGGCGCAGACCGAGACGTTAAGCGCGGCCTCGCCGATATGCTTAAGCTCGTCGAGCGTGGCGTGCAGAGGCAGGAAGCGCGGGTTCAGGCCCAGCGCCTTAACGACGCGGCACAGCTCCACCTCGTCGCCGTTGCTGTTCGAGCCGACGTTGAACAGGTTCACCGTGCGGCTTTGTTTGAATCGGAAGCGTTCCTCGCCCTCGTCGCGCGAGCCGCTGGCGTGGTTCAGGGCCTTGTCGTACCGCTCGTAAGGATCGATCAGGAAGCGCAGCACGCCGTGATACGCGCTGTCGTAGCCGGACGCGACGTAGCGGCTCTTGAACCCCTCGCAGTGGATGGGCACGAGCTTCGCCGAGACCTGGTCCGCCAGCTCCTGACACAGCGAGTCGATATCGTCGCCGATGATGCCGGGAACGCAGCCGTTGGCGATTATGATCGCCTCGGGGTGATACTGCTTCTCGGCGTAGAGGACGGCCTTGCGCAGTTTGTCTATGCCGCCCTGAACGACGTCCAGCTCGCCCATGTTGGTATGCAGCCATATGAATTCCTCGTCGGCCTTCCCCTTGGACGCGCGCATCATGCGGCGCATGCCGCCCATGGCGACATACCGGGAGTTGCAGCCCAGAGGCGAGTGGGTGATCATCACGACGTTGGTCAGCGACGAGACTATCCCGCTGGCCAGGTTCAGCTGACAGCCGCCGCTCTGGTCGAACTTGCGCCGCTGGAGCTGGGCGCAGCCGCTGTTGACGTCGCCGCGAAGCTGGGAGCAGCCGCCGCAGTAGGCGGAGCATACCCCGATCCGCGTCTCGCGCACGGGCGGGGCCAGCGCCGCGGTGAACCCGTAGGACAGTTCGTCTGAATATTTAGACATGTTGCTTCCTCCTCTATCGCGACGATACCAGGCTGGTTATCAGATCTTCGACCAGCGTCAACGCGCCGTTCCACCCGGCGATACGCTTGTTGAGTATCACGCGGTTGCTTACCGGGAACGCGACGGACAGGAACCCTGCGCCCAGCTTCTCCGCCAGGCCGCGCTCGGTGACGGAACCCACGACATACGCCGGGGACAGCGCGTTATAATACTTCTCGTTGTGGTTGTCCGGCCACGCGCGGCGGACCTCCTCCAGCAGTTCCGACGGGTTGCGCTCGAACAGAACCAGCGGCTTGTGCCGCGAGTCGACGTCCCGGAACAGCTCGTCGTAGCGGGCCTGCGCGTGTTCCTCCTCTATGTCGTGGATGTTCGTGACGAATGGTATCCAGCCCAGGTCGTTGGCCAGGTATCGGGTCAGCGCGTGCGCGTAGTAGCTGTCCGCGGCGACGATCAGCCAGCGCTGGAAGTCCAGGTCGGCGTAAATGTCTACCAGGCGTTCCAGGAACGAATAGTAAACCTTCGTCTCGCGGGCGACTACCCCGTCGACTACCGCGCCGTCTATGTTAAGCGCGCGCGCGATCCCGCGCAGGAATTCCTCCGTCCCGGTCGGGCCGATGGGTATCTCGGCGGTGACGTAGGGTATGCCGTGCTCGCGCTCGAACGCCTTCGCGCTGTCCAGGCCGGCCTGCGGCGACAGGACGATGTTCAGCGACGCGCTGCCGTACCCGCGTATGGCGGCGACGCTCTCGCCCGTGCCGAAAAACGTGTTCGCCTTAACGCCTATGGACGCGAGCAGCGACCTTATCTCATCCAGGTTGCCACGGAAGAACACGTCGTGGCCGGGCACCACGCCCAGGATGTTGACCGCCGCCGGGTCCTTCTCGTCGGCGCGCTCTATGACGTTATTGATAAGGGTGGTCATCACCGCGTCGTACCCTTTATACGTGTTGCCGGAGAAACCCGGCGTTGACGCGCCGACGACCCCCCTGTTCCTGTAACGGTTCGCGACCGCGACGGTATCGTCGCCGATTATCTCCACCTGGCAGCCGGACACGACTATATACAGGTCCGCGTCCAGCGCCTTGAGCGTGGCCTCTATCTGCTCCTCAAGCCGCTCCTCGCCGCCGAAGACCACGTTGTTCTCCGCGATGTTCGTCGTGGGGATCATGTTGCCGCCGCAGTAACCGATCCCGCGATAGCCAGCGGCCAGGTTATACGTGCCCGAAAGCGCGGACGCGCACCCGCCGGCCGCGTGCACGATGGGCACCGCGCGGGGTATGCCCTCGATTGTTGTGAGCGCCCCGCCCAGGGCGCAGGAGAACTTCGCGCGCTCGATGAAGTCAGACATCCGGGCCACCGTCCTTTCACTGGAAGCAGGATACTAATCATACTATACCAGTGTGAATTATATGCCTAATCTTAACCCGGAATCGGGCTATTTGTCAAGCATAAATTCATACCGGAATTATATGAATATTGACGGTTGACATCCGGCTAACAATGAAGTAGAATAATCCGTAGCAATATATCATATCTGATTAATATGAATTTAAGGGAGGCGTTGCGGTGAAGAAGATCAAGCAGATCGCGATATACGGCAAGGGCGGGATCGGGAAATCCACGACCACATCGAATATATCGGCGGCGCTCAGCCGGATGGGGCTGAAGGTGATGCAGTTCGGCTGCGACCCCAAGAGCGACTCAACCAATACGCTGCGCGGCGGCGAGTACATCCCGACGGTGCTGGATACCCTGCGCGAGAACGGGGCGTGCCGCGCCAGCGACGTGATATTCACGGGATTCAACGGCATCTACTGCGTCGAGGCCGGAGGGCCCGCGCCGGGCGTTGGATGCGCCGGGCGGGGGATCATCACGGCGGTGGAGCTGTTCAAGCAGCAGCGCGCGTTCGAGGAGCTGGAGCTTGACGTTGTGATATACGACGTGCTGGGCGACGTGGTGTGCGGCGGGTTCGCCATGCCCATCCGCGAGGGGATCGCGCAGCATGTGTTCACCGTGTCGTCGGCGGATTTCATGGCGGTATACGCGGCCAACAACCTGTTCAAGGGGATCGCCAAGTATTCCAACGCCGGCGGGGCCTTGCTGGGCGGCATCATCGCCAACTCGATCAACCAGCCTTACGCCAGGGCCATCGTTGACGACTTCGCCGAGAAGACCCGCACGCGGATCATGTCATACGTGCCGCGATCGGTCACGGTCACGCAGTGTGAGTTGAAGGGGAAGACGGTCGTCGAGGCCGCGCCCGATTCCGAGCAGGCCGCCGTTTACACCGAACTAGCCAAGCGCGTCGCCGAGCATGAGAAGTCCGACACGCCCTCGCCGCTTAGCGTGCAGGACCTTCGGCAATGGGCGGCGGGATGGGCCGACGAGCTGCTGGCTTTATCCAATAAGTCGTTTGAGTCCGATGGGCAGAACATATAGGATCGCCCTCGCCGCGCCTGACGGGAAGGTGGTATCGCGGCACTTCGGGCGGTGCGAGCGCTGGACAGTGGCCGACGCCGCGTCCGACATGGTGGTAAGCGCCCAGGCGCGGGAGCTTCCGGCAATCTGCGCGGCGGGCGGGCACGACGACGCGGCGCTGGACGCGTTGATCGGCATGCTGGGCGACTGCCGCGCGGTCGCCGCGGCGAGGATCGGGCCGGGGGCGTCGGCGCGGTTGGAGGCGCGGGGGATCGCGGCGTTCGAGTACGCGGGTTTCGCGGATGAGGCGGCGCGGAGTATAGCGGCATACCTGGACCGGACGGAAGGAGATGATCGCGATGTCGCAGCCCAAGTGGACTACGCGTGACGGACGCGCGTTATCTGAACTGCATCCATGCTTCGCCATCGGGCGCAAGAGCGCGCGCGGGCGCATTCATCTGCCCGTAAGCCCCGCGTGCAACCTGGCCTGCCGGTTCTGCAGCCGCGTTCTGAACGATTGGGAGAACCGGCCCGGCGTTACCTCGCGGGTGATCACGCCGGCTGAGGCGGTCGACACGGTACGCCGGGCGCGGGAGGTATCGCCCGACCTGAGGGTTGTGGGCATAGCCGGGCCGGGCGACGCGCTGGCCACGCCGCACGCGCTGGAGACGTTCCGCCTGGTGAAGGAGGCGTTCCCCGACTCCGTGCTGTGTATGTCGACCAACGGCTTGATGCTGCCCGACCGGATAAAGGAGCTGATCGACGTCGGGCTGGATACGCTGACGGTCACGGTCAACGAGGTCGACCCGGAGCGGCTGGCCGGGCTGTGCGCGGGCATCGTATACAAAGGCCGCGCGTTAAGCGGCGCGGAGGCTGGCGTCATACTCATCAGGAACCAGTTGTCGGGCATACGGCAGGCCGCCGACGCCGGGATCATCGTGAAGGCGAACACGGTGCTGGCGCCGCGCCTGAATGGTCAGCGCATCGCGGAGATCGCCCGCGCGGTATCGTCCGCCGGGGCGAAGCTGTACAACATCATCCCGCTGATACCGCGGCACGAGCTGGCCGGGGAGGCGCTGCCCACCTGCGCGGAGATAGACGCGGCGCGGGTAGTCGCGTCGGAGTATATAGAGGTGTTCCGGCACTGTCAGCACTGCCGCGCGGACGCGATAGGCGTACCCGGCGGGCATGACATATCGGCGGAATTGGGGTTGAGGAGGGTTGTCGAGCAGGAGACGTTCTCGCATGGGTGAGTGATCGGCTGTCACGCTCATATACCATTAGCCAGGAACGCTTTCTGCCGCCAGCGGCGGGGTTCGCTTCGCCCCCTCTGCCTTCGTTACGACAGAGGGGGCGATCCCAGGCAACCAGACGCTGGGATCCCCGTCTGTCACGCCAAATACTCCACGTCGATCTGTTCCGCGTCGGCCTTGCGCAGCGATAACTCATACCCGCGCACGGTCACCTCGATGGGATCGCCCAGCGGCGCGACCTTGCGCACGAACACCTCAACGCCCTTGGTGACGCCCATCTCCATGATCCGGCGCTTTACGGGACCTTGTCCGTTAATCCTCGATACAACCGCGGTCTGGCCGGGCCGCGCCTCCCTCAATGTAGCCATCGCCCCACCTCACACGATTATCTTCGCGGCCATCTCGCGGCTGATGGCGACGCGCGATTCCTTGACGCTCACTATCATGTTCCCGCTGATCTCCGTCACCACGGATATCCTCGCGCCGGGCACGAACCCCAGCTTCGAGAGGAACTGCCGCGTATCCTCCCTGCCGCCCACCTTCTTGATGGAGGATTCTTCGCCAACCTTCGCCAATGTCAACGGCATCATCATTCCCCGTCCTTATAAAGCGGTGTAGAAGGTTAGGTTGCGCTAACCTTTCTGACTCTACCATATATTGTGGGGTTTGTCAATGGGGTTTCGCTTGCGCCGCCCCGCGTTATTCAAGGGGCTGGTTTTTCAGGATCAAGCGCCTCCAGGAAAGTGAAAACTGTCGGCAGCGGAGACGCTAATGTTATATTTTCAGATACTCCGCGTAAAGCAGCCCTGGCCCGCCTCGCCCAACCCCGCACTGCAATTATTAACACCGCCGCCTTCCGTTAACTTTTCAACTACCGCGCGGCCGAAATACAAGCTATACTGCGCGTATGGATCACAGCGCTTAGAGGCGGGAGGCGGCATGCCCATGCGTACACACCCAACCCTCCCCGAGCGGGACAACGCCGCTGCCGCGCTGCCACGCCGCCCCCGGCGCGGTTTGCTGAGCGAACTCGCGCTGCGCCCGTCCCTCTACCTGATGGTGCTGCCGGGCGTTCTGTTCTTCCTTATATTCAACTACCTGCCTATGGTCGGGCTGGGCATCGCGTTCGTGGACTACAGCCCCATCGCGCCGTTTTTCGGGCTGGGAAGCCGGTTTGTCGGGCTTGAGAACTTCCGCTTCTTCTTTACGTCCAACGAATGGATACGCGTCACGCTGAACACGTTCTACTTGAACGCGTTGTTTATATCGTCCGGGCTTATCGCGCAGATGCTGCTGGCGGTCGGGTTGAGCGAGACGCGTCTCCAAGGGCTGAAGCGCGTCTCGCAGACGCTGATGTTTCTGCCCAACTTCATATCGTGGACGGTCGTTTCCGTTTTCTCAATAGCCCTGTTCTCGACGAAGGAAGGGTTGATCAACAAACTCCTGCTGATGTTCGGCGGCAAGGCTGTCAACTTCTATCAGACCGCGTCCGTCTGGCCGGGCTTGCTGGTCGCGCTGAGGCTGTGGAAGGGCGCGGGGTTCGGCACGGTCATCTACCTTTCCACGATCGCGGGGATCAGCCATGAGGTCTACGAGGCCGCGACGATCGACGGCGCCAGCCGCATGGGACGCGTCCGATATGTGACGCTGCCGCTGCTCAAGACCACGACCGCCATACTGCTGATAATGAGTATCGGCGGGATATTCAGCGGCGACTTCGGCATGATATACGCGCTGATCGGCGACAACCCCATGCTGCGGACGACGACCGATGTCATCGACACATACGTCTACCGGGCGCTGCGGCTCAACAACGATTACGGCATGTCGGCGGCGGTCGGGCTGTTCCAGTCGATAATGGGGTTTGTGTTCGTGGTCTGCGCGAACGCCGTCGCGAAGAAACTGGACCCGGATTCCGCGCTGTTCTGATTAACTCGGGAGGGGGAAGGCTGTGTGCGCAGGGAGTCTGCCGCTGACCGCGCGACGGTCGCGGGCTTCACGCTCGTATGCGCGGTGTTCGCGCTGGTGTGCCTGGCGCCGCTGTGGGTGGCGCTGGTCGCGTCGTTCTCGAATGAGTACGCGCTGATCCGCTCGGGTTACCAGCTGTGGATCAACCAGTTTGACCTGACCAGTTACAGATTGATATTCAGCGGCAGCGACGACGTTCTCCGCGCTTACGGCGTTACCATACTCACGACCGCGCTGGGCGTTGGCGCGACGCTGCTCCTGACCGCGATGACAGCTTTCCCGCTGTCGCTGAGGACGATGCGCGGCCGGGGCGCGATCGCGTTCTTCGCGTATTTCACGATGCTGTTCAACGGCGGGCTAGTGCCCAATTACATACTGACCGTGCGCTTCCTGCGCCTGAAGAACAACCTGCTCGTGCTGATCATACCCGCCGCGCTGAACGCGTACAACCTGTTCCTTATGCGCAACTACTTTACGACGCTGCCGGAATCGCTGGCCGAGTCCGCCAGGATCGACGGCGCGGGCGACCTGCGGATATTCCGGTCGATCGCGCTGCCGCTGTCCAAGCCGATCCTCGCGACGATCGGGCTGTTCGCCGCGATGGGGTACTGGAACGAATGGTACCGGGCGCTCCTGTATATCGACAGGCGGAACATGTTTACGCTGCAGTTCCTCATCATGAAGCTGCAGCAGCAGGTGGACTTCCTCACCTCGTCGATGAACCCGCAGGCGCGGCAGTCGCTGGGGAATATCCCCGTGCCGACCATCGGGATACGCCTGGCGACGGCGATGGTATCCATCGGCCCGATCGTGCTGCTATACCCGTTCCTGCAGCGCTACTTTATCGGGGGCATCCTGATCGGATCCGTCAAGGGCTGAACGTCCCGGCGGCCCGGTCTATAAACCAATAACGCGATCTATGAAGGAGGGTTTACCATGACAAAGCCGGCATGCGGGCTATGCGTTCTGCTGGCCGCCTCCATGCTGCTGGCTGGATTCGGCGGCATGGCGTCCGCCGAACAGCCCAAACAGGTAACGCTGGAGTTTCTCGCGCCATCGCCCGTTTCACAGGTAAACGACATGGACGCCGTGCTCGCCAAGGTGTACGAGCAGACCGACCCGACGCTGAACGTGCGGATAAACTACACGTTCACCACGTTCGACGACATAGGCCAGAAGGCCTCGCTGAAGATGTCGTCGGGTGAGCCGCTGGACTTCGTGTTCGTCGCGCAGTGGACCACGCCCTCGCTGGCGCAGATGGTATCGAAGGGGTTGCTTGTCAACCTGGACACGTATATCGAGTCGGGCGAGTATCCCGGCCTGGCCCGGTATTTCTCCGGCGACCTGCGCGGCAACAACGCCGTGACCGACGCCAGCGGCGAGACCCATTTGTACGCGCTGCCATTCACCAACGCGTATTCGGGCGGCGGCGCGATCTATTACCGCAAGGATCTCGCCGACAAGTACGGCATAGAGATCAAGGATTACGACAGCCTGACCGCTTTCTTCGACCAGATACTTGAGAACGAGCCGGGCATGGCCCCG
This sequence comes from Oscillospiraceae bacterium, assembly GCA_031270865.1. GTDB lineage: Bacteria > Bacillota > Clostridia > Christensenellales > Aristaeellaceae > BNUH01. The sequence goes on along the minus strand of JAISWI010000010.1, from coordinate 17,520 downwards.
TTCAGCTTCCTAGGCTCGAACGACAGTATCAACGGGACGATCACCGACCTGTACCGCGCCGATCCGATCACTTCCCAGCATAACAGCGTCATGGTCAGCGACGTTTCGATCGTGATCGGCGAGGACGGCAAGGCCTACGCGTCGCGGCAGGTATTCCCCGAGCTAGACCCGGAATATTGGTCGAGGCTGCCCGATTACCGCAAGGCCGAGGACCCGCTGCTCAGCTACAAGCTGGCCCGCGAGTGGTATGTGAAGGGTTATCTGGAAAACGACCTGCTCTCCCAAAAGGACTATGAAGGCCAGTTCATGTCCGGCCGCGCCGCGTCGTTCCCACGGGCGGCCGACACCTATATGGACACGGTCTCGCGCCTTAAGGCCGCCATTCCTGACGCCGAGCTGGGTCTGTTCATGACCGAGCTGGGCATACGCCACGGCGTGGACAAGGCCTCCGGATCGGACTTCCGCGCGTGGAACTTCGGCGCGATCCCGACCACATCCAAGAACATCGACCGCGTGGTTGGCTTCCTCAACTGGATATTCGAGGATCCCGCGAATCACGACCTGCTGGAACTGGGCGTCGAGGGCAAGCACTGGGTCGCGGTGGGCGAACACCAGTACGCGTATCCCGAAGGCGTCGACCTGAACCAGAACTACAACTTCTACGGTTATGTCCTGACGTGGAACCCGCTGCTGGCGCGCGACCACGCGGATACGCCCGCGTTCATCTCCGAGATTTACCAGAAGATGCGCGATCCGAACTTCTACTACAAACGCGTGGACGCGGGCTTCACGTTCGTGACCGACGCGATCAAGACGGAGGTCGCCAAGATCAACGACCTGAAATCCATGAAACGCGCGGTTGAGAACGGTGTCGTGGAGGATTTCGAGGGCGAGATGTCGAAGATACAAGCGCAGTATGAGGCGGCGGGATACTGGATCGTCGTCGAGGAAATGGAACGGCAGTTCAATGAGTTCCTGCTGGCGAATCCTTACGCGGGGCAGTGACATTAATCACGTCGGCCACGGGCGCGGGACCATAAAGGGGGATCGACGATCCCCCTTTGGCGATTTCGCGCGGGCCTGGCTTCGACGGCGTCGGCGGATGCGGCATTGCCTCGCCGCCGTAGGGTTTGCCGGGAAGCGTGTCCAGCGGATTCGCGTCAACCGCCTTTATGGGTTGTGAGACCGAAGGCTGGTTGACACAGGAGGTCTAAGGAGTTATTCGATGGGAGGACGGCGCGACGCCCAGGGCGTGCTGAACAGCCTGCGGTTCTTCGCGAGGCGTTTCGGAAGGCGCAGCGCGATGATCCGCGCGTTGATATATTCGCTCGCGTTGGGCGTCGCGCTGCCCAGTCTGCTGACTATAACGCTGTTCGGGGTATTCTCCGCGCGCGCCGCGCGGCAGACGGCGCAGGTCGCGCGGCAGAGCTTGCGCCAGGCGGCGGAGTCGATCAACATCACGCTGCGGGCGCTCTACCGCCAGATGGAGCGCGAGTACCGCACCAACTCCACGATCATTATGGGTTTGGAATCCGACCACATGACCCCGGTAGAATACGCGCAGCTGTTCACGACGCTGGGCGATCTTGTTTACTCGAACGAGTTGTTTGACTCCGCCTGCGTGTATAACCTGCCAACGGACAGCGTGTTCTCGTCGATCGGCGTGATGCAGCGGTCGGACCGGTTCTACGACGCGGGGCTGATGGAACTGCTGCGGCCGCGCGCGTCGCGGACGGACACAGCCACTACCCACGCGGTATATCCGCGCCGGCTAAGGTATACATACGGCACAACCATTCACGACCTGAACGCCGTGACGTTCGTGTTCGGCGCGGGCGTATCCTCCGCGATGGCGGTCAACCTTGACCTGCGGAGCCTGCAGGCGATACTGACCGCCGGCGCACCCGACCCGTCCGCGCGGTCGTTGATACTGAGCGCGGACGGAATCGTTATATCGGATACAGACTCGGAATATGTGTTCTCCGACGTGTCCGGCGAGGCGTTCTTCGAGCGGATACGCGGCGGCGGCGATCAGAGCGGCGACTTCACCGAAATGGTAGGGGGCCGCGCCTCGCTGGTGGTATACGAGCGGTTCAGCCAGTTCACCGGGCTGGATTGGCTGATAGCGCAGATATACGACAAGGACGCGTTGACCGCCGGGATGCGCGACATACTGGGCCTGGTGATGGTTATAGGTATATTGGTGACGATGCTGCTGGCGTTCGGGCTGATGGCGGCGATGGGCCAGCTGCTGGTTCCGGTCGGACGGATGCTGCGCATGGCTGGAGACAGCGCGGCGCGGCAGGACGCGCAAGCAAACGAGTTCACCTATCTGGAGCAATCAATTCAATCCTTATCAGCGAGCGTCGAGGCATTCAGCCGTATCGACCTGCCGAGGCTGAGGGATTTCTTCATTCTGAACCTGATGCTGGATAGGCCTGGCCCGGCGTTCGACGCCCAGTGCCAGCGGTTTGGGTTGAAACCGGATACGCGCGTATCCGTCGGGCTGCTGCGCCCGTCGGTCATTGAGGACAACGCCGTTGAAGCGCGGCGCGGCGTTTCCGAAACGCTGTCCAGTCTTCCGGGCGTCATACTGCTTGGCGAGTCTGTCGGCGGGATGATCTGCTGTTTACTGCCGCCGAACGCGGACGGAGGGACCATCCGCGTCGGCGGCATGGGCATAGCGGCGGGCGTCAGCCCTGTCTATCCGCTGCGCGAACTGCGCGGAGCGTATCAAGCCGCGTATACCGCGCTTGAGTATACGTTCCTGTTCGGCCAGGAAGCTGTTATACTATACGAAGACATAGCGCGGCGCGAGAGCGCGGAGTATTATTACCCTCGCGCTTTGGAGAAGACGCTGCTGCTGCGGATACGCGCGGGCGTGGACGTCTCTGAAACGTTGGACGCTTTCTTCGAGGCGGCCGGCGAGATGTCGGTCCAGCAGTCGAAGCTGGCCCTGCGGCAGCTGCTTATGGCGCTGCTGGCGTTGTTCCCGGAGGGCGAGAGCGGACCGGTGCAGGCTGGGGCGTTATCACACATAAACGCGCTGCTGTCACTACCCACGCTGGACGAGGCGCGGCGTTGGTTTGATCTGCTGGCTGGAAGGCTGTTGGACGCGCAGCGCAGCCGCCGCGACGAGCGGCTCAACGCTCTGGCGCGGAGGATCAAGGAGATCGTGCTCTCGCTATACGGCGACTGCTCGCTGTCCGTGGAGGGCATCGCTGAAATGGTCGAGCTGTCGCCCAACTATGTGCGCAAACTGTTCAAGGATATCGAGGGCGTCACGCTGTCGCGGTACATCCAGGATGTAAGGCTTGAGGAAGCGGAGCGGCTGCTCTCAACGACCGACATTCCGGCGAACCGCGTCGGGACGCTGGTCGGGTTCCAGGAGGGGAGCTATTTCTACACGGTGTTCAAGCGCGTGACGCGCAGTACGCCGGACGAATGGCGGAGGAAGCGGACCGCCCGCAGGGAGGGGGATGTGTAAAAGATGGGATATGTCAAATAACGCGATATGACTTCCGACTATAAAATGATTGCAAAACGCGTCTGTTCGGGCGGCCGAGGCAGGCGCGGAGGGGCCGTCGTCCGAATAATTAGTGGAGGATATCATTTATGAGCGCAGCGCGCGAACTTGTCAGATCGCGTTTTACCCGGGCGAAGTGGATATGGTCCAATAACAACAGCGCCCCTAACGAATGGACGCTGTTCCGCAAGGCCTTCACCGTTGAACATGAAGGGGATTACGCGCTGCTCATCAGCGCGGACACGCGCTATCATATGTGGATCAACGGCGAGCCGGTTGTGCTGGAAGGCGGGCTGCTGCGCGACGCGTATGAGGCGGGTTCAGGTTTCGCGGACAGCGTGGATATATCGCCTCGCGTGAAGAATGGCGAGAATGTTATGGATATACTTGTATGGCATTGGGGCGGCGGCGGGCGGAATAACAACCCGCTTCCCTGCGGAGGCCTGATATTCGAGTGTGACGGGCTAGGAGTGTACTCCGATCGCGGAACGCTGTCATCCCGGCAGCGATCATACGCCGCGTCCTCCGAGGGCGACCAGCCCGCGTATCTGTACGGCGGGTTTAATATCGTGTATGACGCGAACTGTGTCGATCCGCCGCTGGAGCCGTCGGTTGAGCTGGATCCGGTTCCGTTTGGCAATCTGTATCCGCGGCCAATCCCCTTGTTCCGTTTCTCCGGCGTCGTCGAGTCCGACTATACCGTTAAGGGCGATGTATACGAAGTAAAGCTGCCTGAACCGCGCCATATCCTGCCATATTTCAGGTTGGAGGCGAAGGGCGGCGAACGTATCGGCGTCCGGACCGACAGGTACACGGTCCCGGGCGGGCCGGGGGACCATAATAATCGTTATAATGGCCATAGGACGGAGTATATCTGCAAACCAGGCCTGAACGAATTCATCAGCCTGGACTGGCAGGCGTGCGCGTCAATCCTCTTTAGCGTCCCCGACGCCGTCCGGGTAATCGCGCTGGGGTACCGCGTGTCCGAATACGACACCGGCTGCCCGGGCTTATTAAGGACAGGAAACCCAGACGTAGACACGCTTATTGAGAAGTGCGCGAGGACGCTGACGTTTTGCATGCGCGACAACTTTATGGATTGTCCGGACAGGGAGCGCGGCCAGTGGATAGGCGACGTCAGCGTTCAAACGCCCCAAGTGTTTTTAGCGTTGGACAGGAACGCGGTCCCGCTGCTGAAGAAGGCGATACTCAACTTCCTGCGCCTTCGAAAAGGCGACGTGTTAGTCGGGAACGTCCCGGGCATCCATTCGTGTGAGCTGCCTTCGCAGAGCCTCAACGCGTTATCGGACATCGGGATGATCCGGACGTACTACGACTTCACGGCGGACAGGGAAATACTGGAGGAAGCGTTTGAGCCCGCCATACGTTACCTGTCGCTGTGGGAAATGGACGGCGGCGGGCTGGTCGCGTCCCGGAAAGGGGATTGGCGATGGGCGGATCACCTTTGCAACAATGACGTGTTGCTGCAGGAGAACTGCTGGTATGTTATGGCCCTGAGGTTCTGTAAATACATGGCGGACACGCTGGGGAGGCATGGGCATGACGCGTTCATACAGGAGCGTTTGGAATCCATAGAACGCGCGTTCAGGACATATTGGAGACAAGCGAACGGTTTCCAAGGGTTTTCGTCGGCGGAGGGGTACTTCGACGAGAGGGCGAACGCGCTGGCAGCGCTGGCTGGTTTGGCGTCGCCCGACCAGTACGCGCATATAAAAAACCTGTTGGTTTCTGTCTATAACTGCGCGCCATATCTGGAAGGTTATGTGCTGGAGGCGTTGTGCCGAATGGGGTACAAGCGTGAGGCCTTCGACCGCATGATGGAGCGTTACATGCCGCTGATACGCAACGGCGACGGCACGCTTTGGGAGGACTTCCATATCCTTGGCACGCGCAACCACGCCTGGTCCGGAGCTCCGCTGACCATACTATACAAGCATTTCGCCGGCGCGTATACTTATGACGCATGGAGAACCGTCGATATTCAGCCGGACTACTCTGTGCTGAAAAGGTACGATTTCACAATTGATATGGGTAGGGGTATATTGCGCGTTCATGCTGAAGAAGGCGATCCGCAAATGAAGGTGACCCGCTAAGCGTTGGCTGGCCTGGCGCTGGCAGGCTTGGCAGTCAGCGTCAGGTCTTATCGCGCGGTTTTTGCTGTCGATAATAAATTGCCTACCACGACATCCCTGCCACACCTGATTTTACAGGGCGGCCGGGATTCTAAGTCCCACCTCACTTTTTGATATTGCTTCTACTATCTTCGGCCTCGCCTGGCCGGGTCAGGACGCGCTATCGGTCTGGACATATGTCGGATATTTGCCGGAGATTGAATACGGCATTGCCGCGAAACCGGAGGATATGCCGATTGACGAAGGTTTATTGACACAACCAGACGAAAGGAGCGCAGGCCCATATTCAGCTGTTGTGCTGGAAAGCGGCGCGGGTCGAGCGCGCGTCCGCAAAACTCCGAGGAGGACAATTGTAAATAATGAAACATTTGGGCAAGAAAAAGCGGTGTCACTTGATTAGGTGCTACCGTTTACTTTATATGGCGCAAGAGTTGGGCGAAAGTGGGATTCAGGTACTTAAAAGATTATTAATATTGGGTTGTTGATAAATAATATATCAATATCAAGGAATGGATGATAATACAATGATCGCGTCAATAGGTAATTCACCAACTTATGAGGATAATCTGGGACGATATATCCCCTAATCCCAACTATCAGTACGCCTGGCAACTCCCGCGCGCCCATTACTACGCACCATATCCACTTGAAAAAACTAATACAACTTATTCGAATCGCTTGTTTTTTCAAGTCGGCTCAGGGCTATTGTATCATTCGCTGGTAGGTGCTGGTGGTTTTTGACGGATACGTTAGCGTAACGATAATGTGGATATACTCTTTTCCTGAATACTTACTTAATCATCCCCGCAATCTTCGCGTCCCTGTATCCCTTGGCCGTCATTCCGTAATGCCGCCGGAACTGCCGCGCGAAGTAACTCATATCCATATAACCGCATTGCGCCGCAATCTGCTGGACGGGCATCAGCGTCGCGCCAAGCAGATGCGCGGCGCGGTGAAGCCGACGCGCGTTGATAAAGTCTGTCAGGGTCTTGCCTGTTTCCTGTTTGAACCTCGCGGACAAATACCCATGCGAAACATGCGCCAGCTCCGCAAGGACGCGCAATGACAATGGGTTGCGCAGGTTGAAGTCGATGGTGTTGATGGTTTGACGTACGAGCGCCGAGTAATCCGGCCAGGCGAACTGGGAGACCAACCCAGCGTAGCGGCGTATCATCTCTTCCGCCAACACGCCCACCTCGCGTATGCGCTCAAGCGTCCCGACCCGATAGACGAACTCGCCGGACACTGCGTCGATATGCGCGGGATGCGCGCCCGCGCGCTCAACGCCTTTGCGAAGCAGCGTGTTGAGCGTCAGCAATTGGAACCGCTGCGCGTCCGCCAGGTTGCTGTTCACAACGCCTGTCCGAGCGTTCAACCAGCCGTCGAGGTGGCGTAAGGCTTCTTGTATATCATTGTCGGTTACAGCCTGGACTAACGCGTTCTCATGCGCGTACCGCTCTTCATACCTTTTCAGTGAGAAGAGCTCGCCCGCCTGAGGGTTATACGTCTCGCCGTCACTTTGGCGCGTGATAAAGTGGTCAAGCCTTCCGATTCGAACCTGTACCGAGTCTGAATGCGTACATGAAAACAGGGTTAACGCCAAGCGGCGCAGCGCCCACGCGTCTTTTATCAGCGGTACGCCGTAAAGGTATTCGGTAACCTTGGCAGCAACCGGCGCGGGCAGGTTGAGCTTCGAGACCACAACTGGCACAGGCTCAGCTGTTTCGTTGTTTCTCCATGGACCGATGAATAGAAAAACGTCCGGCCAGTATGTGTCAGGCAGCAGGCATATGAAGTAGCTATTACCGAGCGCGTCGGTTTCTAGGAACAGCTCATGCGGTTTGATGCTTGCCATCGCTACCCGAAGCATCCTTATATCTTCATGATAACCCAGTACGTCGCGGTAAAGCCCGCCGTCGAAGCTGTCCAGGCCGTCCATCCCAGCGTTGAATACGCGAAACGGAATACCAAACGCCTCCATCGAGCGGCGGTATACATCGAGTATGTTGATGGATCATCCCTCCGTTCCGGAACGTCAGGCGCAGCCGCTACCCGATAGTATATCCGACGGCGGCAGGTTTCACAACCCCGCCGCGAGGCTCAATCACTTGAAAATCAGACGTGTATTCATGAAAATAGTCCTAACGATTCAGCTGGTTTTCACGGATAATGGATGTATATAGACGGCGTTTCCATCAGGGCGCCGCATCAAAACTATAGGAGGTAATCGCGTGGAACGCTTGAAAAACCTTTACCGCGCTATAGGCGCGATGCTCGCGGCGCTGCTCCTTACATCGTCCTGCGCGTTCGCGGCGGACGACGGTTTGGTTAACGCCGCCCCTGACGCGCCTGAAAGCAGCTTCTCGTACTGGATCTCCCGCGGCGATGACGTGTCGTACTATGAGGCATACCAGCAGAACCCTGGCGTGGAATACCTGATGACCAAGGCGTGGGGACCGAACCAAACACGCCTGTCCTTCGACTTCCGCGTGCCGATCATGGGCAGCGAGCAGGATAATTTCAACACGATGCTCGCCACCGGAGACTACACCGACGTGATGGAACTGACATACTACAATGACTCGGTTATCGAATTGTACGAGGACGGGATCATCCTGGACCTTACGCCATATGTGGAACAGTACATGCCCAACTATATGGCGTGGCTAGACGCGCATCCCGATTATAAGCAGACCGCCACAAACGTTGTGGACGGGCAGCCTAAGTTCCTGCAGCTGTACTCTTACTACGAGGGTGTGAACGATCCGTGGTGCGGTTGGTGCTATCGGCGCGACTGGATCATCCAGTTCGGGAAAAGGCCGGACGGCTCCTCTTTCACGGGAGGATTTACAAAGACGCTGGTAGATGGAACGCCGGATGAGAATTCCTGGACGGACGATGTGGTGTTCCCAAGCGGAGAGACATACCCGAAACTGATCAGCGACTGGGAATGGATGCTCGGTATCTTCAAGACCGCCATTGATACGCTGGGTATCGAGGACGGCTACGGCATGAGCGTGTTCTACCCGGGGTTTATCGCGTCAGGCGACCTTATAACCGGCTTCAACAGCGCGGGCACATGGTATAAGGGGCTGGATGGCAAGATCCAATACGGACTAACGGGCGGCGGCTTCCGCGCGTACCTGCAGTGTTTCTCCACATGGTTCAAGAACGGCTGGGTCGACGCCGCGTTCACCGAGCACACGGGCGAGATGTTCTGGCGCACTGACGAAGCCAAGGTCCGCCAGGGCAAGGTAGGGCTGTGGTACGGTCTGGAAGCCCAGCTGCTGAACCGGATGGACGACGGCGAAGGTTTGAAGAAGGGTGTCGTTGTGTTCGCCGCTCCTAACCCTATCAACGATGTGTATGGCAGCGCGAGCGAGCGGAATGTTATCCCGCGTACCATGTTCCTCGCGTCGCTGGAAGGCCAGGCGACGGTCGTAACGGATAAAGCGAAGGATAAGGATCTCGCGGCGTTGTTTACATTCCTTGATTGGCAGTTTTCCCGGGAAGGCGCGAAACTAAAAATTCTCGGCCTTTCAAAGGAACAGTATGAGGAGACGCGCAACGAGCTGTATACGAGGCTTGGTTTCACGGAAGGCGCGTACTACGCCAATCAGACTCCGGACGGAGAGTTGTACAAGTTACTGCCTGAGATTGAAGCGGACGACCGCCTCGCCAACGCTGTGCGTCCTATTCGTTTCTTCTGGCTTGACGCGACCGCAACGCTCACGATTCCAAACGAAGGCATGAAGGCTGACCAGCAGCGCGTATGGCTGACATACAGCAACACAGGGACGCTGAACACCTCGTTCATAAAGCAGCTTAGCCCAGCCGACACAAACCTCTATTCAAAGGTCAACACGCAGGTGACGGAGTTCGCGAACAAGCATGTCCCGGATTTCATTATGGGCGGTAAGGATCCGTTCAGCGATAAAGACTGGGACGCGTGGGTGAAGGCTGTCAACAAGTACAAACCTGACCAAGTAACCCAGGCCCTGCAAACCTTGCTGGAACAGCTGTCACAGTAATGGGACTGTTCCATATAAAAAGGAGGTTCGTTCTATGAAGCGCTTGACCGCCATCCTCTGTTCATTGCTGCTCATTGCGGCGCGCTCCGTCGCTCAGGCTACTCCATTGGCTAAGGAGGACCTTGCTCAAGGCGTCTTCGAGGTCAATTGGACGCCCGAAGGGTACAGCGAGCTGCGCAACTACTTCCATTTTTATCCGAACGGCGTGTTCTATCTTTCGATATATTCCGGACAGACGGTGAAGGCGGGGTTTTGGACGCTGGTTGATCAGCCGCTCGAATACAACGCGGGCAGCGTTGATGAACCTGAAATGAAGACCGCGCCGCAATACGTCAGCCTGGCCAACCCTGACGGCAGCGCGTACCTGGATATGGCGCTGGATGATGAGGTTCTATGGAACCTGCCCGATTTATTCGAGCGTGATTTCGCGTGGGTTCCTGACAGCGGCCATAGTCCCGACGACGAGCAGGGTGTCACCATGCAGGACTTCATCGTTGACGGCGACGACTACGCGGAGCTGTTGCTCAAGCATAACGGCACGTTCGAGGATACAGTGGACAGTTATGTAGAGGGCACATGGGCCGTCGACGGGTTAGTCTACACGCTAACAGACGCGGACACCGGCGGAACATACAACGTCGCCGTGAGCGAGGATGGAAACACCGCCCTGTATACAGCTCCAGACGGTACGGAATATCTCCTGAAAAACCGCGGCGCGAAGGGCGAGGCGCGGCTGGTATTCACTGGATCGGCAAAAGGCGCGTATGGTGATATGGACGCAACCATCACCTGCTATGACAGCGGCGTCGCGGAGGGTGAACTAGCCTACGCCGGAACGAAAAGTCCCCTGAACGGCTCGTGGTCTATGAGTGGGCTTGATATCACGCTCACCATCACAGACGTTGAGTACGCGTCAAAGCTGGACATGGCCACGATGACAGCTGTCATCGAATTGACGCTCAACGACGGCGTTTCGGATGTGACAGTGCCCGTCACAGCGAACGCGGGCCCGTAGCTTAACACGTTGGCGGAGCGGGTTGAAACCCGCTCCGACGCGCGGAAGCGCAATACACCATTACCAGGGTGAAGGAGAAAGCCATGTACGCACAACGCGCCGAGCCTATGCGCAGCGCCAGAAGCCCCGCGAGGCTGCCATGGAAGAAGGACATAAAGCGCAACGGTTTCCTTTACCTGCTCTATGCGCCGACGCTGTGTTACCTGGTTATATTCCACTATATACCGATGTTTGGCGTTGCCATCGCGTTCGAGGATTTCAATATCAGGCGCGGTGTGTTCGGCAGCAGGTGGATTGGTTTCGATAACTTCATCGACCTGTTCACAGGCGAGACGTTCGGGTTGGTTATGCGCAACACTGTCGGCATGGCGCTGCTGAACCTGACGATCGGCTTCATCGCGCCAATCCTGCTCGCGCTGGTCCTGTGCGAGGTCAGGAACAAGCGGTTCAAGCGCATAACGCAGACGATTACATACATGCCGTTCTTTGTGTCCACGATGGTGGTGTGCCAGCTTGCGCGCTTCTTCCTGGCGCGTGAAGGCGGCGTGACGCTGCTGCTCAGCGCGTTGGGTTTGCCCAAGCAGAACTGGCTTGCAAACCCAAACCTGCCCGTGTTCTGGCTTATCAACTGTTTCACTGATATATGGCAGGGGACGGGTTACGGGTCGATTGTGTATGTCGCCGCGATAAGCGCGGTCAACGGCGATCTGCACGAGGCCGCTGCCATCGACGGCGCGGGGAGGTTCCGGCGGATCGTCTCGATCACCATACCATCCATAAAGCCGATGATCATCATGATGCTGACTTTGCGGGTCGGTACGGTATTTATGTCAGGTTTCGATAAAATTCTGCTGCTGTACATGCCGCGAACGTATGACGTAGCCGATGTTATATCAACATACACGTATCGTATGGCGTTCGGATCGTCGATCAACTACGGACTGTCGGCGGCGTCGGGGTTGTTCCAGTCGCTTGTAGCGACTGCGCTGCTACTTTTATCGAACGCTATGAACCGCAGGCTCACCGCGTATTCACTGTTCTAACAAAACGGGGAGGCTTACATCATGGATGGGCGAGCTCTACGCGTAAAAGCCGCGCGGCGCCGCGAAGGAATGGTGGAGACCCGGACGCCGCTGGGCATGCTGGCCGACATTATAATACACGCGGCCCTAGTCGTTGTCACGCTGTGCTGCGTCGTGCCGGTATGGCATGTGATGATGGCGTCGCTCTCCGATGGGCGCAGGATGCTGGAGGTTGAAGGAGCGCTGATGCTGCCCGCCGGGATCAAGCCTAACTTCGCCGGCTACCGCCTGGTATTCAGCAACATGGCCATCCTGAAAGGTTACGCGAACACGCTGCTGTATGTCGCCGCAGGCCCGATGTTTGGCATGGCGCTTAATATAACCGCCGGGTACGCCCTAAGCCGGGAGAGTCGGCTGCGTGTGCCGCTGACGCTCGTGACGCTGTTTACGACAATGTTCAGCGGCGGGTTGGTGCCCAGCTACATGGTGATCCACTCCCTGGGATGGGTGGGAACACGTTGGGCGCTGATGATCCCCGGGTGCACAAACGCGTTCTTCATACTGCTGATGATGAACGCGTTCAAGGGCGTGCCTCAATCGTCGGTGGAGGCGGCGAGGATTGACGGCGCGGGCCACGCCCGCGCCATGCTTAAGGTGATGCTTCCCCAATGCGTGAACCTAACCACCGTAGTTATCCTGAACAGCGTTGTCTTACAGTGGAACTCATGGTTTCCGGCATCCATATATGTCACAAGCTCGCGCGATAAATGGCCGCTGCAACTGTGGATAAGGCAGATGGTGGCGGATAACGAGACGGCGCTTCAGATGTCAAGCCCTGATTACAACCGCCTGCTCATCCAGTACGCCGTTATTGTCGCGGCGACACTGCCCATCCTCGCCGCGTTCCCATTCTTCCAGAAGCGCTTTGAGAAGGGGCTGCTGCTGGGCGGCGTGAAAGAATGAGCGGGCAATGCGGAGAAGATCGAAAGGAGCGTATATATCCATGATTATCGAAGGTGGAAAAGGCATCGGGCGTATTGAGTTGACTAATATTCCTCTGCCGGAGTATGTAACGAACCCATATCACCCGATTTATACTGCCTCTGGGCACATCCTGCTTGGTTACCAGCTTCCGGGGGAAGCGGATTCCAATAAAGACTATTATCACATCGCCGTGATGGACGATGACGGTTCCAACTTCCATGATATTTTCGCGGACAGCGTCCCAGCGCATCCTACAGCCAACGGCGGACTTCGCCTGATGCCGTTCGCGGATAACACGCGCGTATTTCTCGGCGATTACATATTGGAATGCCCGCCAGACTTTGGATCATGCAAGTCAGCCGCGCTTGTGCGTGTACGGTATCCTTCGCGGGTAGTCGACGACCCGCGCGTCATGCGGCATTGGTCAGAGATTGTCGTCGCTCCAGATAACAGGCACGTCGCCTGGACGACGCTGTACAAGGTGGGCGGCGCGTTGAACTTTCTCGGCGTATTGGGGAAGGTTGGCGGCTTATATGAGATTCACAGCGCATGTGTTATCTCCAGTATGGACGTTATGGAGGATGATCCCCAGAACGCCGGCTGCTATAGAATCAAGCCGATGCGCGGCGGTGAGATTAAGCAGTTTATACATGGCGGATTGGGTTTGTCGCTTGTCGGCGCGATAGGCGGGGCGCTGCCGGGTTCTGTGGAGCAGGACTTAACCAGCGACGCTGTTATACCGGTAACCAACCAACCAGGCTACGACGAGACGACGATCTACTCCCCGGATGAGAAACTCGGCATTACCATGAGTACGCGCAACTCACCAGGCACGAACTTCGCGATACTGGGGTTGCTGCCTCGCCCATACGCGCTTTTGGTTACGATGGGGCTGGCGTTCCATGTATACCTCTACGCGGTAGCCGGCGTTCGTAAGTTCCGCAAAGGGAATATCGGGCCTGCGCTGATAGACATTGCTCGATCAAAAGCAGATCCTGCGTATTTCGGCGTGCCGCTCAATGATTTCACAAGCGACTTCATCTATCACTCGCCGATGTCGTGGCATCCATCCGGGATGTCAGTCATGTGGCCTGAGGTTACGCGCGGCGGCGGCAAAGGACGCGTCCGCGCGGCTCATTTGCTCGACTATAAGCCAGGCGCCGCTGTTCCCGCAGTGGTTACGCCTGACGCGCCGCCGTATGCGGGATCAATAGACGCGTTCGAGCCGTCTGGGTTTGCGATGCCCGATCATGGCAATTTCATAGGTAAACACAGCGGATATGCTGAGTTTACCACAGCCGGCATGGGCAGCGCGAGGATCAGCTACCACGATTACAGCGACGATGGCCGCTCGTTCCTAAACGGCGCGGAGTTCATCGCCAATGACGCGCGCGTCGGCAACACAATCTACCAATCCAAAATCACGCTCAACGGCGAGGATGAAGGGGAGATGGACTTGCGCCTTACCTTCATCCGCAAGGATTGGGACAGTCCGACGTCGCTTTCCTATGACACGGCTGAGGATGGGTTACCCGCGTCTAGAGGTTTTGCGCGGTACAACGGCAAGACGATCCGTATTGAGGATATGGAGAAATGACGCTGTCGCCGTCCCACTGGATTATATGATGAGTCGCCTGGCTTGGAAACGCGGACAGACTCGCGAAGGCGACGCGTTTTCAATTTGGGCGGCTATATCATTTAGCCGCCGTCCGGTTTGACTGGATCCGCGCCCATCGGTTGAACGGTTGGGTTTGATGTGTATGATGGGTCTATCAAGAACGAGTCGAAGGAGGTTTATTATGGTTCACGAGGTCACCGCCGCCCGCAGCTTCGCGATGAAAAGAACGCGCCTTATCATCAAAGTGATGGGAATAAGGATGGGAAGCAACAGGCCTAGCAGAATGAATTACGCCAAGATCAGGAAGATCGCCGACAAAGCCCAGATGATGATGCCTGTTGCAAAAGGCGTCTCTTATACTGACGGCTTTGTTGACGGTGTGGAGATAGAAGTCTTGACTCCAGCGGTTGTCAAAACCGACAATATTATCTTTCACATTCATGGCGGCGGTTTTACAACCGGTTCTGTCAGAACGTCGCGAGGGTTCGCTTCGTTCCTGGCCGATATGTCAAGATCAATTGTATATACTATATCATACCGCTGCGCGCCAGAAAACCCGTATCCGGCGGGGTTTGACGATTGTTTCAATGTGTATAAGCATATCGCCGGCAAACACCCCGGGAGCAAGATCGCGCTGTGTGGCGAGAGCGCGGGCGGTAATTTAGCAATCGCTTTGGGGTTGCGATGCGTCGCCGAAGGCGTAAAGAAACCGAGCGCGATCATCGCTTACAGCGCCGCTCTTGATTGCACAGGCGGACTAGTGAGCCATGCTCAAAACGCAAAGACTGACATACAAATTGGCGCAGGCCTTCATGCCGCCTTAGCTCCACTTTACGCGCCGAACCAGGATTTGAAAAATCCTTATTTATCGCCCATTTATGCGGATGATTTAACAGATTTTCCACCTACGATGCTGGTTGCGGACGTGGGCGAAATACTCTACGATGATTCCGTAGTGTTTGCCGAAAAGCTTGAAAAGGCAGGGATTGACTTTGAGTTTTACCCGTATAAGAACGCTTTCCACGCCTTCCCTCCGACTGGAACTAAGACTAAGGAGAGCATGGAGGTGCTACAAAATACAATCAGTTTTATCAATGCTCACTAGTAGTCGATGAGATCTGTTACCAACCAACATGAAAACACGGATAGTTTCGGAGTCATTTTGTCCCTCGCTAAGGTGAGAGACAAAATGACTCGGTCGATTGAAAGACCAAACTCCCCCGACGAAGGGAAAAGAGGTGGCTCAACAGCTCGCCATCCTCCTTGGCTGGGAATGGGAAAGAACCGGCGATGAAGGATACTCTGCTTCCGCGCTGACATGGATGGCCTGCGCTCTGACGCAACAGTTGCCCGAACGTTATTTGCTGCGCTTTACACTAAACACAGACGCTAGACATCGATTCTTTTCTTTATCTATCTCGTAATACCCAATTTCGATCTGAGGAATAACTGGAACTGTATATTGCTCTTGTGCCTTGACGCATTGAATCAGCCCATCAAGATTATACCAGCACGGTGATTATATATTATTATCATTTTCTTTAAATGGTGAATGATCCTTGAAATGAGATCTTGGCAGTCCTATTGAGTCTTTGGCATCATACCAGTCTAAAAAATTATCAAAGACTCCTTCGAAACATGTTCTTCGCTGTATCGCTTATAAATATCTCGCTCTTTATGATCTTCACGGGATACGGATTTCGCGTGGAATTCATGCGCTATACCAAAAACGCTTTGCGTTCCTATTCCGAACGCCCCGACGGGTTTCAACCATTCGGGCATAGATTCTATTTCCTCGCGAAGCTCTCTGGGGCGCGGCTCTCTAATCTTGCTCATACTTGATAAGGATTTATCCGTTATGCCTGTTCCGCTGTCCGCAATCTTAAAAATCAGTTTAATATCGTCATCGTAATCAATTTTACATCATTTATTGCTGCCTATGGTTTTATGGGTTTCTTTCGCTGGATATAATTGATGTGAATCTCAACAGCGCTGCGGCGCTGATAATCACCTAAAGCCCACATTACATCCAGCGCGCCAGTTATTCAGCTTATTGTCGAAAATCGATAGCGGAGAGCCGTGCAAACCATTCCTTAAGTCACGGAACAGCTGGATTTTTGCGGCATCGAGCGTGTTCTGTATCAACTCCCTGATAAAAACAAGCTGTTGATTATATACACTCCTAGTTCCTACCGATGAAGTTTGCTGGCCATACAAACCAGTACTCTGTATGATCTTTGTCGCGCGGATATGGTTAATTGTGTATTGTAGTTGCATTGTAGCTCTGTCAAGAAGACGATCTTGCCAGAATATATCGTGCTGCGTGAGTCTGGGAACCGATCCACTGAATCCTTTTGGGACGATCTCAAACCACTGATCCGCAAATTTCTCCAATTCATTCCGAAGCGTTTCAAACCACTCAAGACATACCAGACAAGCAAAATACTGCGCTTCTGCCCTGCGTTTGTATTCATCCCCCTGTTTTTCATACTCTTTACGGCGTACGTCCTCAATGGGCTTTTCAATCAGCTCATTCATAAGAACTGTTGCGTTTCTGGCTTCGTTCTTATGACTTTTTCTACGCTCATCATTGATTGTTCTCGCCTTCACCTCCAGCGCGATCCCCGAGCCAGTATAACGTTCGACGACGCTAAGGCCGCTTGCGAGGCGAAAGGCTCCGGCTGGTACCTCATGAGCAACGCTGAGTGGGCGGCGATCGCGCTGTGGTGCCGGAAGAACAACAGCATGCCGCAGGGTAACAATAGCTACGGCAGCGACGTCAACACGCCGGGCGTGAACGGTTTGACGACAACCAAGGACGGCAGCACCGGTCAGACGCTTCGCGTCGCGACGGGTTCCGGCCCCGTCACATGGTCGCACAACGGCCAGATGAGCGGGATATGGGACCTCAACGGGAACGTCTACGAGTGGGTAAGCGGGTATCGCTGCGTAGCCGGTGAGATCCAACTTATCCAGGACAACAATTCCGCGCTGGCAGTCAACGAGACGGCGTCCAGTACGCTGTGGTATGCCGTGCCGCAGAACGGTAACTTGGTCGCGCCAGGAACTACCGGCACGCTGAAATGGGATTATGTAACCGCGCCGCCCGCCGCGGGCACGTCTACATACGCGTTTCGCTTGAACACGTCCACAAGCAACCAGGCGGATAAT
>JAISWI010000076.1 GCA_031270865.1 Oscillospiraceae bacterium | reverse complement strand
GCTGTCTTCGGCGCATAAATATTCAATGAAAAGGGTCTCAAGCCGCGCGACCCCGTCCCATTTCAAACCGTATAAATATTCGCGTATGGGGTGCCTGCTGTTCGCCTGAATAGCCAAATCCATCGCGGCGCGGATTTTTATAGACGAGTCGACGCCGTATTTAAGCTCAAGCGTTTTCCATACGCCGGCTTCGTCGACGTCGGTCCAGCCGTTTGATAAGCGCTCGCTCAGTTTTCTCCAGGGCAAATCGCCGCAGACGGCGGGCCGTTCGCGGAACGCGTCGTAATATATGCGCCCGCCCAGTTCGGGGTCGTGCTGCAAGATAAGCAGACAGTTCTCAATCGTCGGGGCGACGCGGCCTTTCGACGTTAGCGAGAGTCGTTTTATCCACTCGTCGTCGGCGGCGTCGCCGCTATCGTCTAACGCCTTCGCCGCCGACGCAAGACGCGTCCGCCCGAGCTCTAGTTTAACCCTGTCGTCGTTCGCGGCCATCTCTGTCATGGCGAGGTATGAAGGAAGCCGGTTTATAGGCGTCTCCTCGGGGACGCTGTCGTCCATCGAGCCGTATAGGTGAAGCCGCGTCAGGTCAAACGCGTTGCTCAGCCTTCCGCCCGCAGGGTCAGTCGCGTGATGAGAATACGCGAACCGCCCGTCATCGTACACGACGAGCCCCGCGCTGGAGTCCCCCGGCACGTAACTATATCGGCCCGGCGCGTCGCAAGCGCTGTATACGCGTGGTAAAAATTTCGCGATAGCGCCCTCGATTCCATATACTCTGCAAAACGCGCCGACGACCCCCGGCTTCTCGAGCGGGTCGCCAGCTTTGGCCGCTAGGCGGTCAAGACTAGCCATACACCTTCTAGAATCAGGCCAGAGGCTCGCGTCGCGCCAGTCTAGATATCTATTAAGTATCTCGTCCGGCTCGAGCCACGGACCGTCTTGAAGCTCCATGACGTACTCTCCGTCCCTAGGCGTCGAGGGCCAGTACATAAGGCGGTGCGCCTCGTAGGTCGTGTCGTCGCACATGTCGATGCCTATGTCCGCGGCGATCCTCCTCGCGATAGCCGCGTACTCGTCCGGTTTGACCGGCCGCGCTAACGGCATAATCAGACGCAGCCGCGGGCGCTCCGGCGTGTGAGAATGGGTGCTGTACATAACGGCCGCGCGCCCTATCGCCAACTCGACGGTCGACCAAACGCCGGCCGCGCCGCCCTCCGGCACGTCGTCTAGGTCAAGGGTCAGCAGGTCGCGGAACGCCACGGCGTCGGCCTTACGCCTGCCGCCCCGAAGCGCGCCGCCCACGAACCCTCCGACATCTTTCAGCCGGTCGCGGTCGCCGCGAGACAGCGCTCGATATTCAGCGGACGTTTCTTGCGAGCGCGTCGTCGTCCGCAGCCGGTCGCAAAACGCTTCCCACGTAAGCTCTTGATTCTTCCACGATACGCACGTCCGCGATTGCCCCGTCGCGATATGGATGAGCCCGCCCATGTTCCGCTTCCTCGACGAGCGCCGTTACCAGCCGAACGACGCCCGCGTTTCGTATTAACCGGTCGCAATAATTACACGGCGCGGCCTCGCGCCCGGGGGGCAGGCACGCCAGGTAAAGCGTCGCGCCCCGCGCGGCCCCGCGGCCCGCGGAAAGCAAACAGTTCGTCTCCGCGTGAACGGCGACGCACGCGCCGTATTGCGCTCCGTGCGTCGCCGCCCGCGCGTCGACCGGCGCGCCGCCACACGCTTCGCGGTAACACGACCCCAGGTCGCAGCAATTGGGTTCGCCGCGCGGGGCGCCGTTGTACCCCGTCGCGGCGATCTCGTCGTTATTTACCAAAACCGCGCCGTACCGATGCCGTAAACACGTCGAACGAACGGCGACGGCCCGGGCGATACCCATGTAGTACGCGTCTTTGCTGACCCGGCTCATTCGCCGGTACTCCCGAACGCCCTGGCTCCGCGCCGCGACTCAAGCTTGCCCGCGATAAATTCAGCGCCGATATACGGCATAACTACTAGCTGTCCGATACGTTGGCCGGGCGCGATAACAAACGGTTCCGGCCCGTGGTTCGTAACGACCGCGTGTATTTCCCCCGTATAACCGGGGTCGATGGGCGGAAGCTGACACACGACGCCCTTGGCCGCGAGCGACGACCGCGGAAAGACGTAGCCCGCCATACCGTCGGGTAATTGAATGCCGAAGCCTAACCCAAGAACGGCTGTCTTGCCCGGCGGCACCGTATATGCCCGAGACGCGCGGACGTCCGCGCCTACGCTGGAATAGTCGGCGCGCTTGGGCAAATACCCCGTCTCAGCCGCGCCGTAATCGATGAGCTTGATTTTCATAAAATCACCTCGTCAAGTATTGTTTGGGGCGTCGCGGCCGCCTCGTAACTTTTCCGGCATGACATTTGTCCTTCAAGGCACTTACCGCGCAAACAAAAAGGACCCGTGGTTTGGGAGGAAAACAAGGCGGGGGCTATATTATACATCCCCTTCCAGATTAACGACATAACGTATCTTATTTCTGGCGTATTTCTACGGCACGTGCGTTGACCGATCATGTGCTTCCACTGATACGGCGTCGCGCTTATGATTAACGCGCCGCGCAGCGCCTGCGGCGCCACATAGCCCGCCGTGTCGTTATCGACCCCGGCCGCGATAAGCGCGGCGTACTCGTCCATGGCGCACGTACACGCCGCAACGTAGCGTGAGCGCGTCTCCTCCGCCACGCCTGGCGGTACGACGAAGTCGCCCGCGCCCGTATAATCGCTATATTGCAAAGACGACGACGTAAACTTTACCTCGTTCTGATGGCGCGTAATCTGCGCCAAAAACCGACGGCTAACGCCGACCAGCGCGACGTTAATTACGGCGAGCTTCTGCAGCGTCGGGTGCGGTAAAGCCGTCAAATGCTCGATAAACGTATCGGACGCCGCGCGGTCGTACAGCGCGTTGAAGTCGCTCATCGAGCGGATAGCGTGCCCGCGTTGCGTCAGCCGGGCCGCCGTCGCCGCGTCCGCTATCTGATCGGGGTTCAGCACGCGGATTTCTATATTACGCATTCGTCTCCTCCTCGATTAAAGCCCGCAGCAGCAGGCAGTAATTCGTTATGTCCATAAGCTTTTCTGTCCACAACCCGGCATCGTACGCTCTGCCGCTCTTCACCATACCCGACAACGATACCATGTGCTTCGCCGCCATGCTCCATAGCGCTTCCCGCGGGGAGCAGGCCTGAAGCTCGGCCGCGCTCTTGAAATGCGCCAGCCGGTCGTCTCCCGGCGCGTATTCCAGCGCTTTTCGCTTAAGCGTCCTCTCGCACTCCGCAAAAAACGCTTGAACCGTTAAGTTAAATCGTTCGCCCGTCATATAGCCCTCCGTCTATTCTTTCTTGTAATAGTCGGTAACGAACCCTTCGCCCTTGAGCGGGAGTTCCGGCGCCCAGCCGAGCGGCGCATTCATTGCGTTCAGTACGTCCGCCAGGCATGCCGCGGCCGAGGAGGCGGGCGCTTCCAACACCATTTCGTCGTGTACGTGAAACACGATCGGCCAGCGGACGCGAAGCATGGCCTCCCCTAAACAGTCTCGCGCCGTCGCCTGTACCGCGTTTTCCGTTAATTTGCCGCCGAACGTCTCGACGCGCCCCCAGCCTCCGCCGGTCGACAGCGCGCCCTCATAGGTAATATTGCCGGCGTCCAGCCTGGGTTTTACGTAGGACAGCTCACGGCCGCTCGGCAAGCGCATCCGCAGCAGCGGCCCGTCCATCCGGAACGCCAGCCCGTGCCGAAGGTAGTTTGGTTTGCGCGTCTGTATGGTATCGCGCGCCGCCATGTCTACGGCTCGCCACAACCGTACGATAGCCGGGTTAGCCCGGCGCCAGGCGTTAACGAGCGGCTGTAGTTCATCTTCTTTTAGGCCCATGCTCAGCGCGCCCATCGACTTCAGCGCGCCTACGCCCCCGGCAAAGCCCAGCGCTAATTCGGCTATTTTCCCTTTCTGCCGCATCGGGTCCCCCTTCTTGACGCTGCCGAGCGGCAGGCGGAACATTTGCTCGGCGCTCGCTTCATATATCTTCCCGTGCGTATTGAACACGTCTAGGCGCCACCGCTCGCCAGCAAGCCACGCGATAACGCGCGCTTCGATCGAGCTGAAGTCCGCTACGATAAGCCGGTGGCCGGGCGCCGGTATTATGGCGGTACGAATTAATTGCGACAACGCGTCCGGCACGTCGCCAAATAATAGACCGAGCGTCTCCGCGTCTCCGTCCCGCGCGGCCTGGCGGGCGACGTCAAGGTCTTCGGCGCTCAGCGATATTGCCGGCAAGTTCTGCGTCTGCATTAGCCGGCCCGCCCATCGCCCGGTGCGGGTCGCGCCATAGAATAGGGTAACGCCCCGCGCGCGGCCGTCTTGGCCAACCGAGCGAAGCATCGCGTTATACTTCTCCGTCGACGTCTTGGAAAGCCCGGCGCGTATGTTAAGAAACTTGTCGACTAGTTCGTTATCAGCCGCGGCGCGGACGCCGGCGATTTCTTTCTTGTTCAGACTGTCTACCCTAACGCCTGCTGTGTCCTCTATCCATGTCTTTATCTGCGATACGCTCTTCGGGTTCGCCAGGCCCGTCAGGTCTTTCGCCTCCGCCAGCAGCGCGGTTTTAGCTTCCGCGTCAAGCTCCACGGCGCGCTCGGCAAGCCGTGTATCAATCAAAATACCTCGGTCGTTAATTTGCTGATCAAGAATCCATAGCGCGCGCTCCTTGTCCGGAAGCGGGAAGCGCGATAGCCTCCGCCGTATTTCGCGCTCCGCCTCTACGTCGCGGAGGCAATATTCCTTAAATTGCGTCCATTTATCCGGCGCGTGCTCCGGCAGGTTCCGCATACGCCCGCCGTTCGTTTTCGTCGGCGCGCACGGCGAGCAGAAGTAGCGAATCAGCGCGCGGCCCGTCTTGAGTTTAGCTTGGTCTTCCGTGAGGCCAAGAACCCGCCCGACGGCTTCTAAGCTTCCGGGCAGGCTCAGCGCTCTCGCGCGAACCGCGGCGCAGTCCCATTGCTCCGGGGGCATCGGCGCGCCCAGCGCGGAGGCTAGACACGTCCGCTCGAACGACGCGTTAAAAGCCGTCTTGACGACGGCTGGATCGACAAGCGCGAACGCCAGGTCTAAGGGTATGCCCTCCGCTATCCGCGCCGGTTCGTCGTCGAAGGCGTACGCGCATAACAGCACCTGAAAGTCCGCGCTCTCCGCGTACTTATGCGCGCCGCACTTTTGCAGGTTAACGGAAGAAAAGGTCTCGATGTCCACTCCAAGCGTTCTCATAGACGGGCACCCCCGCGTTGAAATTGGCGGCCGCGACGTAGGTGTTATGCGCGTCGCGGCCGCGGAAAAGGCGCAAGACGTTTACCCCAGCAGCTCGCTGTCTTCTTCGTCTTCCCACGAGTCCCAGTCGGAGTCACGGACGATACCCGCGATAAGCGGTTCGCCGTCGTGGAGTTTCATAACGCCGTTCAACGCCGCCGTAACGCCCTTGTTGCCGTTAACGTCGTAAACGTAGAAGTTGAGAATCGCGCGGCCGTAGCAGCCGGAATACAGGTCTTTAGGGTCGATAATAGGCGTTTTGTCGGCGTAGAGAATAACGGGCTGGCTTTTCGAACTCGCCGTGATAACATACGCGCCCTTGCACTCTTCGCCGAACGCTTCGCCGTTTGGCCGTTCGCCGTCGCCGTCATGCAGCGTCGTCTTCAGGTCTTTAGATACCTTCTTGCCTGCGTTGCGGGCTAGATAATTCGCCTTCGCCGCTTCGATCGCGCTATTTATCTTCGCGAGCGTCGCCTTGTCCGTTTTCGGTATGATGAGCGTTACGCCGTACTTAGGCTCTTGCCCGTCCTGCTGCGCCCTGGGCTGAAACAGGTTGCAAAAAGAGAATCGTACCTTGCCGGTTGCGATTTGCGACGCGGTTGCCATATTAGTTCTCCTCCTCAAAAGCTTCTATTATGAGCGACTCCGGCATGAATGCCGGGCGTTTATCAGTAATCGGCGCGAGCGTCGCCTTGCCTTGCGGTTTCACGACGAAGCCGTTAAGCAGCTCCGCCGCCCGGTTTTTCCCCAGCGCCTTCTCCAGCGTCGTGATGGTCTTCATCTTGCGGTCATAAATATCCGTTTCCGGCACGCCCGCCGCAAGCAATAGCTCGACGGCGCTCGGCTCGTCCGCGATACGACGATTGCTTCGACCTTCGACAAGCTTCCACCCGGGCGCCGCTTCACCCTTAAACAGCGCGGTCATAACGAGGCGCTCTAAGTCTGATAGCCAGGCCTTGACGTCGCCGGCCTTCTTAAGTATTTCGCCGGCTTCTTCGGCGGTAAGCAACAGCGCGTCGGGAGATTCGTCGAATAACTTCAAGTTTACCTCCGTCCTGGCGCGGCATTGTTCTTTTGCCCGGCAAAACTTACATACGGCCTCGCTGGGCGCGAACTCGCCTTCGTCGGCGAACGCGAGCGCGGCCCTTGGCCTCACGTACTCGTTCGCCCAGCGCAGCAATTCCGGCGCGGTAAGCTCCTCAACACTCGGCTCGCCGCTGATACGCGGCTGATAAATCATCATACGGACGCTGTCAAAGTCGCATATATCCTGGTATTCCGTCATTGCGCCGAGAGCGTAAAGACGCATTTGCGAGTTACCTGGCGCGTCTACGCGGTAGCCCTTACCGTACTTGAAGTCAATAACGACGAGGGTCTTATCGCCGACGATAACGCAATCCGCCGTGCCCCGGCCTTCCGGCGCCCATTCGGAGTAGTCCAGCCCCTCGACTTCAAGCGCTATGAGCGGCGAGGTATGGCGGGTGGCTTCCCGCATAACGAGCCGCGCATACCCCGCGGCGTGCTCGAACATCTCCGGCGTAAAGTATTGGCCCGTTTTTAGCCGCTTCAGCGCGTCCTCATAACGCGTTTGCGGCGTATTGCCCAGCTGGTAATTCGCGACAAGCTCAGCCAGCTGGCGCGCCGCCGTACCTTCGTCGGCGTACGCGCTGCTCGTCTTGGGCATTGTCTCTTCAAGCCGGGCGCTTGGCGGGCAGGACAGCCATCTTAGCGAGACGCTGGCTGATAACAGCGAATGTTTTCCCATACGGACTCCAAGTCGGCCAGCAGCGCGGGGAAGCGCTCCTCGGCAATGTCAGACAGTTTCTTCGCGCCGTATTTCTCGAATATGGCCTTGAGCGTCTCCTGCTTGCCGCTCTTCGAGAGTTTCAGTGCCGCTTCTCGGACGTCGGTCAACGTTACGGTATTCGCGACGGCGGCCTCTGCGGGGACTTGGGCCGCAGGGGCCGGGCGCGATACAGGCACCCGGATTATGGGGGCGGGCACCGCGCCCTGCGGCGAGTCAAACGCGCTTAGCTGTTTGGACGGGCGCTTCGTCTCGCTGTCGTGAATCATCTGCAGCAGGGCGAGCGTCTCGCTGTTCAGCCCGAATTTCAAGGTAATCTCCATATGCCCTCCTCAAATCGCAGTCGTTGTAGTACTGATAGGCTTTCCGTCTTAGCCGGATGAGCATGCGCCGCATACGCGCTCTTTCCTTTCGTATTTTGTCTTTTCAGACATTTATGCAGGAAAAAATTGTGCCAATTGTACTCGCGTCTAGCCCTAAGAGCGCCGCGCATGCTTGCATTTCTAACGCCGTGAAGTCGCTTTCGCCGCTTAGTTTACGGTACAGCGTGCTCATGCTCCAGCCTTCCGCGTCGTCCAAATCCTTTGCGGAAACGCTCTTGAGAACCATTTGCGATTTCAGCAGCCTCAATCCTTCCTCGTCCATAATGGCGTGTCCTCCTTTCCTTCCATGGGACGCGTTAATCATAACGTGTCTGTGGGGGGGTGTAAATGCCCTAAACGAAAAAAACTTTCTAAAAGTTTGCTAGCGCATTTCATTTACGGCAAAGCCGTGTTATAATATGATTAGAGTTTTTCGAGCGACTTGAAAGCGAGGGCTGAGCCATGGGAAACGTCGTCGGCAAGAAAATCTATACCTTACGCAAGAGTCTCGACTATACGCTCGCCGAGTTGGGCGGTATTGTTGGCGTAGGCGCGAGTACTGTACGCAAGTGGGAGATGGGTTTTATTAAAGATATGCGATCCGATAAGGTGCAGAAGGTCGCGGACGCGCTCCAGGTTTCGCCGTCGTATTTGATGGGGTGGGACGACCAGCCGCGCGTAAGCGCGGACAACGTCGAGGCGCATGGCAGTATTGTAGGCGCGGCAAGCTCGTCAATCACTATTAATAACGCCGCGCAAGATACGCTCAATATGGAGGAGGTTGAGCTGATTCGCGTCTATCGTTCCGTTAGCGTCAAGAGACGGCACAAGCTTCTAACGTTCGCGTTTGACATGGACGCCGAGGAGCATAACGTATGAAGCGCGCCGTAATATACGCCCGGTATAGCTTAAGCTCGCAGACGGAACAATCCATAGACGGACAAATTCGCGTCTGCGCGGAGTACGCCAAGGCGAAAGGCCTCGAGATTGTCGGCGAGTACGTGGACCGCGCGATATCCGGCCGGACGGATAACCGCCCGGGCTTCCAGCGTATGATAAAGGATTGTACGCGCGGCGTGTTCGACGCGGTCATCGTCTATCGAACCGACCGGTTCGCGCGCAACAAATACGATAGCGCCGTCTATAAACGCGAACTAAAGCGCGCTGGAATTGCGCTCTATTATGCGGCGGAGCATATCCCAGAAGGGCCGGAGGGCATCATTCTTGAAAGCCTCATATGGAGGGGCTGGCCGAGTATTATTCCGCCGAATTATCGCAGAAAATCAGGCGCGGCATCCGGGAAAGCGCGTTAAAAGCGCGCTCGACGGGCGGCGGCATGGCGCTTGGTTATAAAACCGATCAAGATAAAGCCTTCGTCATTGACGAGCCTGCCGCGAGAGCGGTTCGCATTGCCTTCGATATGTTTATAGACGGTAAGCCTAACGCGGATATATGCGGCTATTTGAACAGTCTTGGCTTTCGAACAAGCCGCGGCAATCTCTTTGGCAAAAACAGCATTCCAAAGCTTATACAAAATGAAAAGTATATCGGCGTGTATAAGTGCGGCGATATCCGGCTCGAGAACGCAATGCCGGCGCTTATAACAAGGGAGACATTTGAACTGGCGCGGGCCGAGCTTGGACGCAGACGCGTAAGCAAGCAGGCCGCGCTGTCCAAGGTAAAATATCTGTTGTCGGGTATCGCGGTCTGCGGCTGCTGCGGTAAGAACTTAGTCGGCGTGAGCGGCACCGGAAAGAGCGGCGAGAAGTACTATTATTATTACTGCCCGACCGCTCGTACAAAGAAGGGCTGCGCAAAGAAGCAAGTTCCGCGCGATTGGCTGGAAGACTTGGTCGTCGACGCGACGTTGCGTAACGTCCTCCAGCCTGGCGCAATACGCTATATCGCGCAAAAGTGTTACGAGCTGCAGATAGAAGATGATTCGTACGAAAACGAGGCGGCCTTCTACCGCAAACGGCTCGCCGATAACCGAAAAGCGCTGGCAAATCTACTAAAAGCCCTCGAATCTGGTTTGGACTCTTCTTCCGTTACGGCGCGCGTCAAAGAACTTGAGCAGGAGAACCTCAGCCTCGGCAAAGAACTAAAGCGACTCGACGCGGAGCATATTGTGCTCACGCCAGAACGCATTGAATTCATGTTGCTTCGGTACGCCGCCCCCGAGCGAGACGACGCGGCGCGGAAGGCGGAGATACTCAATACTTTTGTCATGCAGGCGCGGCTTTATGACGACAAGCTCGTCGTTTTATACCATATAAACGACGCGCAGCCCCGGTTCCGGCAAAACGAGATTGCCATTCCCGAGGCTGATGTGTTCGACCACGATGAAAACTGGTGGAGCATAGGGGATTCGAACCCCTGACCTCGACAATGCGAATGTCGCGCGCTACCAACTGTGCTAATGCCCCAAGCGACTTATAACTTATAGCACAAACGCGGCTGAATTTCAACAGTTTTTTTTTATAACGAACACTACGCCGCGGCCCGCAACCCCGCGCCCTGAACTGGCAGGACTTGGCCTTCCTATTTATATAGTCTATAACTAATGTGGCCGACATTGCGGGTATTGGTAAAATGCCAGCAACGCCCGCCCTCGCCCCGGATTACGCTTGATGGAATATGGCTGGCCCCCCAATCTGGCGTTCCCGCAATCAACGCTTGCATTCCCGCGCCCGGTGTGTTACAATAAGATTGGTCCTTTTTCCCACGCGGGGCGGGGAACCGGTATCTCTTGGAAGAGGAGTAATGATTATGAAGCGTTTACTGTCCCTCTCGCTGGCCCTGGTTCTGGCGTTGTCCCTATGCGCGGCCGCGTTCGCCGAGGAACCGGGCGACCTTGCCTACATAACGGGCAAAGGCACGCTCGTGGTCGGCATGACACTGTTCCCGCCAATGAATTACTACGACCAGTCGACAGGCGAGTTTGTCGGCTTCGATACCGAGCTGGCGCTCCTTGTGGGCGAGAAGCTGGGCGTTGCCGTTGAGTTTATCGAGATCAGCTGGGACGCGAAGGAGATAGAGCTGAACTCCAGGAACATCGACGCCATCTGGAACGGCATGTGCATCACCGAGGAACGCGCGGCCAATATGTCCATGTCCGATCCGTACCTGAAGAATTCGCAGGCGCTGGTCGTCAAAGCGGACAAGGCCGAGGCCATCCTCGCCGATATCAAGGGCAAGACGGTCGTCGCCGAGGCCGGCTCCACGGGCGAGGGCAAGCTGCTGGGCACGATCCCCGACGACGAGACCACTATCGTCCCGCCGTCGGAATACTTTAAGGAAGCGAACTACGTCCCCGCCGACTCCATGGCCAAGGCCATCCTGGAGGTCAAGGCCGGTGCCGCCGACGCCGCGCTGGTGGACAGCGTCGCCGCGCTGGGCATCGTCACGCCGGAATCCGACTTCACTGATCTGGTTGTGAACCTGGACAACAACTTCGGCGACCAGTTCTACGGCATCGCGTTCCGCAAGGGCAGCGACGTCACGGCCAAGCTCAACGAGATCATCGCCGGCTTCATCGAGGACGGCACGTTCGCGGAGCTGGCCGCCAAGTACAACCTGGGCGACGCGGTCATCAAGTAACCGCTGGCTCCGGGCGGCAAGCGGTTACAGCACAGGCGGCCTCCCCGTTTTGGTAGGGGCTGCCTGTGGTTTGGTTTGCCGCGCCGGAGAACGCGTGAAAGGCGCTTGGATATGAACGTGGTGTTCCCGTCGCTGCTGGATGGTTTCCTCCTTAATATACGGCTGTTCGTGATGACGCTCCTGCTGTCGATCCCGCTGGGCTTGGTCATCATGTTCGGCTCCATGACGCGGGTGTTGCCGATCCGCTGGCTCAGCCGCCTGTTCGTGTGGGTCATACGGGGCACGCCGCTGATGCTGCAGCTGATCGTCGTCATGTACGTGCCAGGGCTGATGCGCTGGCCGATCCAGGCGAAGTCGCGCATGGGCGCAGCGCTGGCCGCGTTCGTGATCAACTACGCCGCGTACTTCTCGGAGATATATCGGGGCGGCATCGAGAGCGTCTCCGTCGGCCAGTACGAGGCCGGACAGGTGCTGGGCATGACGCGGCCGCAGGTATTCTTCAAGGTTGTGCTGCTGCAGGTCGTCAAGCGCGTCACGCCGGCCATGAGCAACGAGGTCATCACGCTCGTGAAGGATACCTCGCTCGCCCGGATCATCGGCGTGACGGAGATCATCATGAGCGCGGACCGGTTCACCAAGCAGGGACTGATCTGGCCGCTCTTCGCTACGGGACTGTTCTTCCTGGTGTTCAGCGGGCTGTTGACGATCCTGTTCCGCTATACCGAGGACAGGATGGCTTTCTTCCGGGCGTGACGGCGTTTTTGACGCGGGAAGTGGTTTTGAAGGGAGGGGCGGGCGTGTCTGTGCTGGAAGTGGCGAACCTTTCGAAACGCTTCGATAGTTTGGAAGTCATACGCGGCGTCAGTTTCTCGCTGGATAAGGGCGAGTCGCTCGCCATCATCGGCTCGTCCGGCAGCGGCAAGACCACGCTGCTCCGATGTCTCAACGGGCTGGAAATGCCCAACGCCGGCACGATTTCCATCAACGGGGAACGGCTGTTCGACGCCGCCGACGCGCGCTCCGTCAACATGAAACGCCGCTGGGACAGCAGGCATTTCGGGCTGGTGTTCCAGTCATTCAACCTGTTCCCGCAGTATACCGCGCTTGAAAACGTTACTCTGGCCGTGGAACTGAACGCCCGAAGGTCGCCGGAATACCGCGGGAACCGCCGCGAGGCGATATCCTCGATCAGGCGCGACGGGCTGGCTATACTGGACAGCGTCGGCCTTTCCGCCAAAGCGGACGCGTACCCCCACCAGCTGTCCGGCGGCCAGCAGCAGCGCGTGGCCATCGCGCGGGCGCTGGCCCGCGATCCGGACATACTGTGCTTCGACGAGCCGACCTCCGCGCTCGATCCCGAGCTGACCGGCGAGGTGCTGAATGTCATTCGCGGCCTCGCCAGCCGGAACACAACGATGGTCATCGTCACACATGAGATGCGGTTCGCCCGCCAGGTCGCCGACAACGCGCTGTTCATCGATAACGGCGTTGTGATCGAGTACGGAGCGGCGGAGGAGGTCATCAGCCATCCCCGGGAGGAGCGCACGCGCCAGTTTTTGGAAAGATACTCAAATGGTTGAGGGGAGGATTAATGTCCATAGTCCAGCCATTTAGTGAATCATACCAAAACCTGCTGTATGACGAGTCCCGCATGGTCGGTCACGCGGAGTATGTCGCCTTCCCGCGAGATGAGGCTGGGATAGCGCGGGCCGTTAGGTTTTGCGCGGAGCGAGGCGTTCCGCTCACTGCCCAAGGCTCGCGGACGGGTCTGGCCGGAGGCGCGAGTCCCGACGGCGGCCTCATATTGAACCTCAGCCGCATGGACAGTATCCTGGGCATGAGGCAGGACGCGCAAGGGCGGTTCTTCCTGCGCGCGCAGCCCGGCGTGACGCTGGCGGCGATCCGCAAGGCTTTGTTGTTGAAGGCGGCGGATGTGTCCGGGTGGAGCGCGGAGTCGCGCGAGGCGTTCGCCGGCATGAAGGCTGGCGAATGGTTCTTCTCACCCGATCCGACTGAGCCGACCGCCAGCATCGGCGGCATGGCCAGTTGCAACGCGCGCGGGGCGCGGTCGTTCCTGTATGGCGCGACGCGCAAACATATCCACGCGCTGCGGGTGACGCTCGCCGACGGGAGGGTTGCGGAGCTTACGCGGGGTTGTGAGAAGGCGCGTGGGCGCGACTTCACTATCCATACGGAGGATGGAGGAGCGCTCTCGGGCCGTCTGCCGGATTTTGACACGCCTCTCATCAAGGACGCGGGCTACTACATCCAGCCGGACATGGACCTCATCGACCTGTTCATCGGAAGCCAGGGCGCGCTCGGGATTATCGCGGAGCTGGAGTTGGCGTTGATGCCCGCGCCGAAGTCACTGTCCGGCGTGACGGCGTTCTTCCCTGACGACGACGCCGCGTTGCGCTATGTGTCCGCCGTGAAGCGGTTCCGCCCCCAACCCGCCTCTATCGAGTTCTTCAATGGCGACGCGCTGGCGCTCGTCGAGGTGAATACCGATCCCGACGCGCCCATCTTCGCCTACACGGACTACGGGCTGGCGATGGATTGCGGGGCGTTCCTCCGCGAGGTTCTGTAGGGTTACTCTGGCGCGTTTGGCGGCAACGCAAATCCCGCCATAGCGCGCCAGAGGGGGGGGCGAAGCGAATCCCGCCATAGCGACAGAGACGACGAAGCCAACCCCACAACAGCGACAAGGGGATCAGCCTACATCCCCCGAACCGGCGTCACTCCAAAAACGCTTCCACGATCTCCGGGAACACCCACTCCAGCGTCAGCCGGTCTATCAGGCCGAAGCTCTCGCCCTTGGCTATGTCGGTCACGCCATTATCCCACAGCACAACGGGCACGCCGTGTTTTTTCGCTTGCGCCGCGAACTCCTCGGCCCAGGCAATCCTGTCCTCCAGGTTGCCGTTCTTGTTCATCGCCCCGGTCTCGTCCATTATCACCGGGATCCCCTTGCTGGTGAACGTCTTGGCGATCGTCCCGAACACGTCGCCCAGGTTGTTGCGCTCGGGGAATTTGTCCGTGCCCCGCATGTTCAGCGCGAAGTCGTACGGTTCATAGGCGTGGATGCTTACCAATACATATGGATCGTCCGCCGGAACATCAAGATGAAGCGCGTACCAGACGCTCGCGGCGTGCGGGGTCAGCATCACCAGCCGCTCGCCGTTGTGACCGCCGGACGCGCGTACCGCCGCCAGCGCCTCATGGTTCAGCAGCGTGACCAGATCGCGCGAGGCCTTGGTCCCGCCGTTCCACTCGCTGGGCGCGCCGTACGCCCGCGGCTCGTTCAGCAGGTTGAATATCAACCGCTCGTTGTATCCGCTGAACCGTTCCGCAACCTGCGTCCAAATCGCGCGGATCTCCGCGACCGCGGCTTCCGTGTCGTTGTTGGCGATACGGGGCAGGAGATGGTTGTTCTCGTGGTGCGTGTCGATTATTACGAATAGTCCGGCGTCGAGCGCGTACTCCACCACCGTTTGAACGCGATCCATGAACTGCGGGTCGATCGCGTAACTGCCCGTGAAATCCACGATGTGCGGCTCCCACGATATCGGGATACGCGCGATGTCCAGCCCCTTCGCTTTCAGCGCGGCGAAGAACTCCGGCCTCAGCCTCGGGTTGCTCCACGACGTCTCGGTCGCCAGTCCCCGGGCGCCCAGCGCGTCTAGCGTGTTCCCGGCGTTTATGCCGATCCTAACGCTCTTAACAAAGTCCTGCGGCGTGATCGGCGTGAAGTCGTCGACGCGCCCGGTCAGCGGCTCGTAACCCTCCGGCACTGGCTCGATATACTCGTTGATCCTCGCGCCTTCGGTCACCTCGGCCGACCCTGCGGCCTGGCATCCGATCAGCGCGGCCAGCGACAAGAATAGGATTCGCTTTAGCTGCCTGCCCATAGTGACCCTCCGTCCGTGTTTGCTGGCTTGATTATACCTGGCGAAAACGTTTTTGTAAAGTCCGACGCGTTCCAGTATATCCCAGCCCTATAACCGTTGACAGTATCCATCATTTTCCGATATAATGTAAGAAGTTTCGATTGTTAACGACAGGAGGCGCTTATGCGTCTTATTAATAGGAAGGCAACGCGCCGCGCGGGTCTGGCGGCATGCCTGGCGGCGGCGATGATGGCGGGAGCGTGCGCGGTCCAGCCGCTCCAGCGGATCGAAGGTTACATCACCCCCGCGCCGACCGTCACGGAGGCCGCGACCGCGACGCCCGAGCCGGGTACCCCGACCGCCGGGCCGAGCGGCTTTCCGGTCAATGTCGAAAATCGCGTGGATGGCGGCGACGTCGGGGCCGACATAGCCTTACCGCCCGAAAACCCAAGCGCGATAACGGTTTTCTCGCCCAAGACGATCAACCGCGCGGAGGTGTTCTACCCGGGCATGCCATCGATGATGGGATTTGTCGACGCGCCGATCACGACGATCTACGAGAACACGATGGAGGCTATCGCCGCGAGCGTCAGCCTGCGCTGGCCCGGCGCGGAACTGCTGACATACCGCTTTAACACGCAGGTCGATAAGTCCGACATGCTTATGCCGCGCGAGCAGCTGCTGGGCACGCTGTTCGAGCCGTCGTTCTTCCGCGAGGAGCCGATGAACCTGCAGCCGCCGCGCGTCAAGCCGGAGGACGGGCTGCTTCGAGTCCGCGCCGGGGAACCGGAGAAGATGAATGAGCCGATCATCAGCTTCTACGAGCTGACGGGCAGGTTGATCCCGACCGCGCAAGGCCCGGCGGCGGGGACGGTAGTCGCGCTGACCGCCAGCGATCCGGACGCGCTGACCATCATCGTCTCAGACCTGCACGAGCTGCGCAGCGACGACGGCACGCTTATCGCCGCGCTAAGCCAGAACGCGTTCCAGACGGGACGGTCAATAGGCATACTGGCCGCGATGAGCGAATTCGCGGGGTATGTGCCCGACATCGGCGCGAACAAGACCGCGTTCGTGTGGGGCGCGCCGCCAGCCGGCACGCTGGATTACACGCTGGACTTCACGGATTATAAGGTGGGCGTGTCCATAGACCCGCAGACCCGCGCGACCAAGCCTCGCCCGTTCTACGTGCTGTGCCTGGGTGAGCAGAGCGCGGTCAGCGAGACGCTCACCACGCTGTCAGACCGACTGGCGAGGGAATTCGCCTCGAACCCGAACTTCATCCAGCGAACCGCGCTGTATGGCAGCAACTATGTCCCGGACGGATACTCGCTTCAGGGACGCATGAGCTACTCGGGCGGGCAGGGCGTGACCGCGCTGGCCGACCCCGCCGCGCCGGGCGGGCTGTCGCGGATCGAGCTGAAGACCACCTCAAGCCAGCGTTACCTGGAATGGATCGTCGAATATCCCGCGAACCCGACGGACCCCCGCGCCGGACGGTTCCAGGCGGAGGACTTCAGCTTCGAGGCGCGGGCGTCCAACGACGGGCAGGGGATATCGCTGCCGGGACTGACATGGTCGATAGCGGAATCCACGCCGACGGCGGTCAGGATCGCGCTGCGGCTGGATTTTTCCAGCGGGGCGCTGCCGCGCGGATCGTACACGCTGGCGATATCTGGGAGCCTCGCCGCGCCGTCAGAGCTGCCGGGTACGGAATGGGTCGAACAGTTCGGCTGGGATCCGGACGGCGCGGACATGCTGCGCGTGGAGCAGAACCTGATGCCCTTCGACGGCAGCAAGACACTCTACCTCTCGCGCCTGTTCAACGCGCTGGGGCAGGCGCACATCGCGCGGGTAGGCAACACGCCGCTGGGCATGGTCGAGATAGACCTGGCCGTGTTCGCGTGACGACGGGGACTGATTGGAGGCATAATGAACCGCGGAGTGAATCGGTTCCTGGCGACGCTGTGGCGGTGGACGCTGATCCTGTTGGTATACCTGGCGTTGGGCGCGCCGTTCGTCGGGCTGGTGCTGCCCGGCGCGGGCGGGCAGTCGGTTGAGCTGCCGATGGCGTTCCAGGGCATGTTGAGGGGCGCGGCCAACAGCTATGGGTTTTTCCCGGACCACACGTACTACGAGGCGTGGCAGCGGTACTGCAGCCTTTACGCGATGAACTGCCTGTATGCCTCGCTTGCGCTTGTGGGGTTGTGGAACGTGATATACGCTCCGCAGTTGTTGGGACGTAACTATGAGAGATCGGCGATCGGGGTGTTCTGGCTGTTTATGTTTGTGCATGTTGTTGTACTTTTGGGTTACGCGTTTATGCATTTTACCATAGATCCGCTGACGTGGGATTGGCTGATCCGACAACCTAGGAGGCAGGGCGCGATGCTGCTGCTGCCGCAATGGTTGGCGGTACCGTTCGCCGTGTCGATCAGGCTGTTATGTCCGTATAGGGTATATCCGATGTTTCCGGCGGCGAATAGGATCAGGGCGCCGCTGGGATTGAGGGTTTACTCAAGCAGAGGTGCGAGATAATGCCAAACCATTTTTTGGTGTTTTTGGGTGGGACAGGCGCTAAGTGCGCCGAGGCGCTGGTCCAGCTCGCGGCGGCTGGGGCTGCCGGGGGAACGGACGTGACTTACCATATATTGACAGTGGACGTCGACGCGACAAACGGGAACAGGAAACGGGCGTTGGAGGCGATTGGGAGGTATCAGCTGCTAAGGGAACAGTTCCCCGCGTCGGACAGGTTTGTAGGGAGTTCGCTGTTCGCGCCAAGGATATTGCACTACGACTGGCATGTGAGGATGCCGGACGCGTTCGCGTTCTCGGCGGGCGTGGACTGCTTGAACGCGATGCGGACACAGAATAATCCCGACGAGCTGGACCTGATGCGGTTGTTATATACCGATGAAGAGATGGGGTTTGACTTCGCGAAGGAGGGGTTCCACGCTATACCGGCGATTGGGGCGCCAGTGCTGCAGTATATTCTAAGAGAAGGGTTGGGAATGGAGCCGCTGGAGGCGTTTGTAGGGGTTATGAGGGCGGAGGTGGGGGCACAGTCGCATTTGATATTGGTAGGGTCGATATTTGGGGGGACTGGAGCGTGTGGGGTGCCGTCGCTGATGAGGTTTTTTGGGGACAGGATGGGCGGGGTCGCGCTGGCCGGGAGGCTGCATACGCACGCGGTATTGTTATTGCCGTATTATCATTTTGCCGATCCGGGCAGGGATGAGCCGATGGCCGTGCACGCCAGGAGGTTTTATAATAACGCGAGGGGGGCGCTAGCGTTTTATAGGGATTTGGAGAAGGAATTGAAGTATGAGAGGCTGTATTTGGTAGGTTCGCCAGTAGATTATAACATGGGGGAGTACAGGCCAGGGATGGAAGGGCAGCAGAACCCGCCGACGCTGGTAGAGTGGGAGAGCGCGTTAGCCATTGCGCATTGCGTAGGGACGGCGGTAGAGGCGGGGGAAGGGGGGAAACAGTTCATACACAGCGTAAGGGGAAGCGGGTCGGAAGGCGCGACGGCAGTGATAAGGATGGCGTGGAGGGATTTTTCGATGCCGACAGCGGGCGCGGTAGGGACAATGATGAGGTTCTGCGCCGCGTATTTGGGGTATTATAGGCATTATATAGGCAGAAACAGGCAGAGGGGAACTGGCGTTAAGCCGTTTTTTAAGGAGTTGGTACTGCCGTATTTGGAGCAGGTAGAGTTTGAGACGCAGGGGTTTTTGGTGTTGGAGGAGTTCTGCCAGAGGTTTTGGGAATGGGTGAAGGGGTCGATGGGGTATGAGGTTTTGGAGCAGGAGTGTTTTTCGGAGAGGGTTATGAATACCAGGGGGTATCCGTATAAGGCGTTGAACCAGCTGGCGCAGGGGGTAGCCGCGCCGAGGTGGGCGCAGGTTGAGGACGCGGTCTTTGATGGGATTAAGCCGCTGCGCGGCGAGGATGAACGCGCGGAGTACAACGCTGGACTCTTTGTACATGGGCTTTACGCGCATTGCGCTCCGTAAGCGCCTCATCGCAGACGAGCGCCACATCGCCACGAGGGTCCAGCGTCACGCTGGTCAGGGGGTCAAGGGGGGTGAAACCCCCTTGCGGGGTCTGGGGCAGGCGACGCTCGGGCTCTTCGCCTTGTCTATGAACGTCCATGTGTTGTCGGGGCGGAAGGCCAACGTCCAGTTGTCGGGATCGTCGGCGGTCGCGCCGTTGTTCAGCTTCATCAGCCCGT
>JAISWI010000057.1 GCA_031270865.1 Oscillospiraceae bacterium | reverse complement strand
GACGGATCCTCGACTTCATTAAGGACCACTACCGCGAAAACATCACGCTGCAAAGCATCGCGCGGGACGCTCACGTAAGCTATTACTACCTGTCCCGCTCGTTCAGGGAGGTGACGGGGTTCTCCTTCCGCGAGCACCTGCGCCAGGTCCGCGCTCAGAAATCCCTTGCCGCGCTGCAGGACACCAAGGACTCCATCCTGAATATCGCCCTCGCGTCCGGCTTCCCGACCGTCAAGAGCTATACCAGCGCGTTCCAGGCCCGCTACGGCGTCAGCCCGACCCAATACCGCCGCAACGCGAGGCGCTCCGGCATCGCCTCAGTCGATACGCCAGCCAGTTTCGCCTTTAACGGAGGGAACAACCCGGCCTATACTCCAGCCAACAGCGCCGACGACCTGAACCTCATATACGCCAAGTTCAATACAGCCGCCGCTTACAGCGTCCTGGCCGGGCCGGGCCCCGCGTTGTCGGATAATTCCTATATGAATAGGGGGGGGTGAAAATTTTGTGGATTTTGCGCATCCCCCCGCCCCATCACGTTAGAACCGCCCTCGGCGACCTTTTCGTGAAATCCCACGGCTCGTGTATCTTCGGCACATCCTGTATCAGCCGGCGCGTGTACTCCGCGCTGGGCCGCAGTATCACATCGTCCGCTCCGCCGAATTCCACAAACCGCCCACGCTCCATGATGTACACCGTATCGCTGACGTAATACGCCAGACCGATGTCATGCGTGACGAATATGATCGTCATGCCGATCTCGGCGCGAAGGTTCAGCAGCATATCCAGTATCGTCGCCCGGGAACACGCGTCGATCATGCTCGTCGGCTCGTCGGCCAGCAGTATCCTCGGCTGCAGCAGGAATATCCTGGCGATCATCAGCCGCTGCATCTGCCCGCCCGACAGCTCGAACGGATACTTGTTCGTCAGCTCCTTGAACTCCAGGTTGACAAACTTGCACGCCTCGGACATCATCTCGGTCTTCTTTTCTTTTGAGAATCCCTTGCCGCCGCGCATGTTAATACAATCCAACAGGACCGCGTCGATCTTGTGGAATATGTTGTATGACGAGAACGGGTCCTGGAATATCGCCTGGATCCCGCGCCAGTAGTCGTGTTTCTTCTGGCGCGTTGTTATGTCGCGCTTGCCGCCCATGAAGTATATGTCGCCCTCGGTCACGCTGGTTAGGGCTAGCAGCATCTTCACCAGCGTGGTCTTGCCGCTGCCCGACTCGCCCACTATCGATATGACCTCTCCCTTGCGGAACTCGAAGTCCACATGGTCCACCGCGACCGTCCTTCGCGCGCCCATGCCGTAGACCTTCGTCACGCCTTTACCGGACAGGCACAGCTCTCCCACGTGATCCCTACCCGCCGCGCCGTTCATCATGATATCAGGCATGGGCGTACACCTCCCTCAACCGCTCCTCTGGATAGACGCAGCGGTAACCGCGCCCGCCGCCAATCGTCGTGAACGCGGCCTCCGTCGCGCGGCACTGCGGCGAGGCGAACTTGCACCTCTGCGCGAACCTGCAGCCCGCCGGCGGCTTCTTCAGGTTCGGCGGCGTGCCGGGTATCGCCTCCAGCTTCTGTTCGCGGGCGCCTGCCTCGGGCACGATGATCGAGCGCATCAGCCCGCGCGAATATGGGTGGATTGGGTCGAACACCGTCTGTTCGGCGGGTCCCACCTCCACGAACTGCCCGGCGTACATGACCGCAATGTCGTCGGTGACGTTGTACAGCAACGGCAGCTCATGCGTGATGAATATCATCGACCGGATGAACCCGTCGCGCATCAGGTCGAATATCATCTTTATGACCATCTTCTGGCTGGTCACGTCCAGCGCGGAGGAAGGCTCGTCGGCGATCAGAACCTTCGGCGAGAGTATCGTCGATATCGCGATGACCGTGCGCTGCTTCATGCCGCCGGAAAGCTCCACCGCGTGCTTGTCGAGCACGTCGGCGGGAAGGTTCAGCGCCTCAAACCGCTGCCGCGCCATGTCGCGGATGTCCTTGCGCGTCTTGGACGTGTCGTGCGCCTGTATCACGTCCTCGATGAACCGGATGATCTTCTGGGTCGGGTTGAGCGCGTTCATCGCGGCCTGGGGTATGTACGCGATCTCCGCGCCCAGGACGCTCCTGCGCGCGTCGTCCGGCTTCATTGAGGTGATCTCGCGCCCGTCTATCTTGATGCTGCCCGACATGTAGCGCAGCGGCGCGAAGTAATACCCCATCAGGCTCAACGCCAGCGTGGACTTGCCGCAGCCGCTCTCGCCCGCGATGCCCAGCGACTTACCTTCCTCGACCTGGAAGGACACGCGGTCGACGGCGTACACGTCCTCGTTGAACCGGGTGATATACTTTGTGGTCAGCTCCTTGACGTCCAGCATAACCTTTGCCATACGTCAGCTCCTTAACTGCGGGTTGAACACCTGGTCCAGCCCTGTATTCATCAGGTTCATGGAGAACGACACGAGGGCGATCATCAGTATCACCGGGAAATATGCCCACCACGCGCCGTTTTGGTGCGCCGCGTACGTCATGCCCCAGAACATCATCAACCCCAGCGTCGGGGTCTCGGTCGTCTTCGGGCCTAGGCCCAGCATCGACAGCTGCGCCTCGGCCAGTATGCCCGAGCATATCTGCAGTATCAGCGCCATCACGACGTATGATGCGATGTAAGGCAGGATATCCGTTACCAGTATGCGCGGCAGCGTGTGCCCGGACAGCCGCGACAGGTTGACATGGTCGCGGTTGCGCAGCGACAGCGTCTGCGCGCGCACGGACCTTGTCGTCCATACCCACGACGTGCACCCGATGACCGCCGCGACCACCGTCGCGCCGCGCTGCTCCTGCCCGATACTGTACGAGATCAGTATCAGCAGCACGAACCCCGGTATCACGGTGAACAGGTTCGCGAAGAACATGATGATATCATCCACAATGCCGCCCACAAACCCGGACAGCAGCCCCAGCATCAACCCCAGCGCGGTGGCGATAACGCCGGCTATCAGCCCGATCTTCAGCGACACGCCTGTTGCCGCGAGCAGTTCCTTGAACGCGTCGCGCCCGAAGTTATCCGTGCCCAGCCACAACCTGCGCGTGTTGACGACCTCGGATACGTTTATGAACTGGTTATCCTTGATCCGCGCGGTCTCGCGCGTCTCGCCGGTCTCCGGGGATGTGGTATAGACGCGCACGTCCAGCGGCTCCAGCAATCCCTCCAGCGCGGCGTCGATCCTCGCCACGCTCTTGCGGAAGGCGGAGGTTAGCCCGGCGGGTCTCGCGCTCTCGTCGTAGGTATTGTTCCACAGGTTCAGCAGGTCGTTGAGGTCGTCCGTGTGGATAGCGTCCTCGGCGATGCCGTACGCGATGAGCCAGCGTTTCATCGACTCGCGGTCGGCCATGGGCAGCTTGGCCGCCACGCGTTTGGCCGCCGCGTCGTCTATGCGCAGCGTGTACGCCGTGGCGGTCTCCACGGCGTCATACATGCTGATATACGTGCCGGGCTTGAAGAACGTGCCCAGCCCGATCATATCCAGCGGGCTGCCCGGGTTGAACAGCGGGTATATCCCGACCATCAGCAGTATCAGCATGACCGTCACGAACCCTATCATAAAGTTCGCGGAGCGGGACACTTGCCTTAGTGTGTTCCTCACGCGTCTGCCCCCTTATTCCGACTGCGCGGCTTTAACGCGCGGGTCGATCACGCCATACAGCATCTCTATAATGAAGGACATCGTTAGCACCATAACCGTTATAATCAGCGTAACGCCTGATATCAGCGGGTAGTCCGCGCTGGTTATACCACTCATAATCGTGGAGCCCAGGCCTGGATAGCTGAATATCGTCTCGGCCACCAGCGCGCCGCCTATCATCGTGCCTATCGACAGCGCGAGGCCCGTCACCTGCGGCAGCATCGCGTTGCGGAACACGTAGCCCACGACCTTGCGGTCCTTCACGCCCAGAAAGCGGCTGTACTTGACGTAGTCCGCGTTCAGCTCGTATATCGACATGGACCGCATGCCTATCGCCTGGCCGCCTATCGCTATCAGCACTACCGACCAGAACGGCATCTGGTAATGCGCGATCACCGACTTGATGAATTTCCAGCTGAAGCTGGGCAGCAGGTCATAGCTGTAGCCGCCCGATATCGGCAGCCACTTGAGCGTTATGCCGAATATTACCAGCAGCGTCACCGCCAGCCCGAACGCTGGCAGCCCCGACACGAACAGGCTGATCGGCACCAACACCTTGTCAAACCCCTTACGGATGTACGCCGCCAGCGCGCCCAGCAGGTTCCCCACCATCCACCCGACCAGGATGGCGGGCAGCTGCAGCGCGATAGTCCAGACCACGCTTGAGGCGACTATGTCGGACACCTTGCGCGGATACTGCTGGAACGAGACGCCCATATCGCCGCGGAGCAGGTTGCCGATATAGATGAAGAATTGCTTCCACATCGGCTGGTCCGTGCCGAACTTCCGCGCGTATTCGCGGTATATCTGCATGACGGCGTTCTGGTTGTTCATGCCTTCCGTAACGCGCCGCGTGATTGTGGCGATCGGGTCGGACGGCATCAGGCGCGGAAGGGTGAAGTTCAATATAACGGCCGCGACCAGCGTCACCACGAACCAGAAAACCTTTTTAAGGAAGTACCTCTTGTAACCTTTCAACTGGGCCACCCCTATTCTGCGACGGCTGATCGTCCGACGCGGAAGGTTAAACGCTCGCGTTTATGTTAAATACGCATAAAACAACGCGCTATGCGCATAATCACGGTTCATCCATGATTATTCACATATTATACCAATCCCATATGGAATCGGTAAAACCCGGGACCGAACTCGTTCGGTCCCGGGTTGCGTTTTATGGGGTTATGGGTTGACCAGCTCCAGGTCGTAGAGGGCGCCTATGCCGTAGCCGTCGGTGAGGTCATTGGGCGGATAGCCGTGCTCGTCGCCCTGCTCGGGGTAATTGGTCCACACGGACTCGTTGACGGTGTGGAACAGCGACGGACGGTACATCAACTGGAAGGAGGGTATGTCGGTCAGGTAGATAGTGACCGCTTCGGTGTACAGGGCCTTCAGTTCGGCCTCGTCGGATGTCTGAGGGATAGCGGCGATGATCTCATCGACGCGCGGGTTCACGTACTGGCCCCAGTTGCCGGAGCCGTTGTTCTGCTGGCCGATGAATTCGCCGGACATCGCGGTACGGACCGAATTCCACGGGTAGGTCGGGCCGGAGCCGCCGATGGACTGCATGTATATGGCGTACTGTGTCTGGTCCGGG
Source organism: Oscillospiraceae bacterium (assembly GCA_031270865.1). Taxonomy (GTDB): domain Bacteria; phylum Bacillota; class Clostridia; order Christensenellales; family Aristaeellaceae; genus BNUH01. Next base: position 60,616 of record JAISWI010000057.1, on the reverse strand, counting down.
TTCTGGAACACGCTGTAGAACTCAGCGGCTTCCGGATAGAACGTTGTGATCTCTATGCCAATCTCCTTGCCCGTGGCCGCGACGACCTCCATGGAGGCTTGCCAGTCGGACCAGCCGTTCGGACATACGGCGTTCAGGGATATCTTCTCGCCGTTGTATTCGCGCCAGCCGTCCCCGTCGGAGTCCACTATGCCGGCTTCGTCAAGCAGCGCCTTCGCGCCGTCGATATCCTTGCCGGCCCACTGCAGGTCCTTCACCGCGTCGTGGTCGTAGATTGCCTGCTGGCCTTCGGTGGTGTTGAACAGCGATCGCGGGACCTGCTCGAACGTCGCGGACTGGCGGGTCATGGCGTTCGCGTTGATCTGGTCGTAATCAACGGCGATAGCGATGGCCTTGCGGACCGCTAGCTCGTTCAGCACGGGGATGTTATAGTTGTAGAAGGCGGAGGGCTGCACGAGGCCCAGCTGGTACGGCGGTTCGTCGATGTATGTCGAAATTGGGAGTCCCTTCTCCAGCCACATCTTCTCGACGTCGCTGTTGAACTGCTGTGAGACATCCACCTCACCGGCTTCAAGGGCGGCGCGTCCGGCGGCGTTGTCGGCGTAGAACATGTGCGCGATATACTTGGGCGTCGGGAGCTTGCCCCACAGCGCGGTGCCCCAATAGTTGTCGTCGCGCTCCAGGACGATCTTCGTCTCGTCGGTGTAGTAGCTGCCGGCGTACGGGCCGGAGGCCACGATGTCAAACGCCGGATCATTCTTGAACGCGTCGGCTTCGCCGCCGGCCTTCTCGTCAAGCGCGGCGATCCAAGCGGCGGAGGTGATACGCAGCTGGCAGATCTGGTTGGGCACTTCCAGCGGGTTGACGGGCTTGCCCGCCTCGTTCAGCGCGGCCTTGAACACGACCGTGCTGTCGTCTACCGCTTCCACAGCGCTGACGTATGTCGAGCCGTTGATGCCGGTGCCTGTCTGGTACTTCACGTGGGCTGCCCACACAGCGGCCACGTCGTTGGCCGTCACGGGCTCGCCGTTGTTGAAGTGGGCGGCCGGGTTGATCTTGACGGTGACTTCCGTCCCCTCGTCATTCCATGCGAGGGCGCCGTCGGCGAGCAGCGGATAGAGCTGGCCGTCGAGGTCGTTCCACATGTACAGGGTTTCGAAATAGATTTCACGGATGGCGGCTCCGCCCCCGATAACCATCGAGTTGTTCTGGTTGGAGCCGAAGATATTCCAGGACAGGACGGTGCCCCACTGCTGTCCCGCGAAGTACAGCGTCTCGTTGCGCGGCAGTTCCGACGGTATGTCGGCCCCTGCCACTCCCGCTATCGATAGCAGGAGCATAAGGGAGAGGGCCAGAGCTAATGCCTTGCGCGTCATTGCGATTACCTCCAATTGATTATTCGAAGCCTGGACGACCAGATCCGTTAACAATTATTATGAGCTCGTAAGGATTTCGCCGCAATGCTACTATTTGCTCAATACGCTGTCGATTTTTGCTCTTTTTTTAACAAAGCTGTATAATATAATCAACCAACTTGAAACATGGCGGCTTCGCGAGCCTGTCCGCGTTTCAAGTTGGCCGACAATAAAAGGTTGCTTCCACACATCCGAAGCGGCGTCTTTATCCAAACCGCTTTAGCGGCGGGGCGCTGACGCTATCCGTGATCCTCCCTGGGCCAGAGGATCCTGCCCTCCGCGCGGGGTTTCGCCGTAGGATGCGCGTCATCGCTGGGATACCCAAGAACCACATGCGCCACGGCATAATAATCGGTCCGGACGCCCCATTTCGCCAGAATCCCGCGCCCGAACGTGTCGTCGAAGGAATCCCACGCCGAGCCGATATAGCATGACCCGATCCCAAGCGACGCCGCCGCAAGCATCATGTTCTCCGCCGCGACGCTGCAATCGTTTACGGCGTATAAGAATTGCTTCGGGCCGAACAGCGTGATGACCGTTGGCGCGTCGTAGAACGCGTTCATGATGGACGGATCATCCAGTATGCTGGGCTGTTCTTTGGAGATATTACCCCTTACGGATGAGGCCTGGATGTGGAAATGCGCCCTCTTAGCGCGTCCCAGCCTCTCATTTACCTCATTATCCCGCGACACGGCGAACAAAACGCCTTGCCGCCCACCCGCGCTCGGCGCGTACAACCCGGCTTGCAGGATAGCTTGCAGCGCGTCTTCCCCGACCTGTTCGGACTTGAAGCGACGGATAGTTCTCCTGCGCGTGATATTCCGGATAACCTCGTTCATGGCTTACGTCTCCTTTATATTCTTCCAGCAATGCGGGTCGGCCCCATAATAATCGCCAGTGACGCCATAGGCGACGGCGGGGCAGCCGCGGCAAAAACGCAGCAGCACGCACGTTCCGCATTTTGCGAACCTGCTGTAATCCCGGTACGCTTCCATTCGTTCGCCCATCCACACCTGGGCAATCCTGTCCTCGAACGCGTTGCCCGCCTTGCTCTCAAACCGGCGGCAAGCGTACAGGTCTCCGTTGGGGAGAATGGTCAGGTGGCTGTTCCCGCAGTTGCAGCCGCCGTAGACCACGCCATCCTCCGCGCCTTGGGGGACGCTGAATGTCCCGCGCTCGTATTCGTACAATGTCCAAAGATGGTCCTTTTTGCTAAAATATGTGTTGACGCCGGCGGATTCATACGCTTGGAATTTCTGATAACAGATATCCAGCAGGCGGCGGTATTCACCCGCCGTCATGCCAGTGTCCTTCTCCCCGTTTACCTGGCAATACCGCGCGAACGCGAACACGTCCGCGCCGCGCTCCACAACCATGTCGATGAGGTCCGGGACCTCGCGGACATTCCTCCCGGAAACGGTTGCCATGACAACCGAGCGGATGCCCGCCCGCTTGATGACGGCTATCTTCTCAAGCGTACAGTCGAATGAACCGGGCTGGCGGAACCAATCGTGGGTCTCGCGCGTACCATCCAGCGACAGCTGATACTTTTCGCAGCCGCAGGCTTTCATCCGCGCGCACGCTTCGTCGCTTAGGTGGAATGGGTTGCCCATGACGGTGAAGGGGATTCGCTTCGCGCCGAGAGTTTCCAGCAGCCGCCAGAAGTCCGGATGGAGGATTGGGTCGCCGCCCGTTATATAGAAGTAGGGCTGGCGTGTAAAAACGTCGCACATTTCCTGGCAATTACTCAATACATCCAACATCCGCTCCCAGGACATTGAGGAGGGCGGTTTACGTCCGTCTCGCGCAAAGATGTAGCAGTGTTTGCACCGCTGGTCGCATTCGTCGGTAATGTGCCACTGGAAGGCGAAGTATGGTTTCATCCAAACCACCTTTATAGTAATCGGCTCACGCCGCGTCGTTTAGTTGTTCCGCCTGCCGAAGCCGACAGGCAGAACCAGGAAGGGGTTACTTGTCGGCGGCTCCGCGCGCGGCGGGAGGTTCGGCGGGCTTGTCGGCAGCTCCGCGCGCGGCGGGAGGTTCGGCGGGCTTGTCGGCAGCTCCGCGCGCGGCGGGAGGTTCGGCGGGCTTGTCGGCAGCTCCGCATGCGGCGGGAGGTTCGGCGGGCTTGTCGGCAGCTCCGCACGCGGCGGGAGGTTCGGCGGGCTTGTCGGCAGCTCCGCACGCTGTAGTCGGCGCAGGCTTTTCGGCGGCTCCGCGCGCGCTGCCGACGGGTTCCGCCATCATTCTCCACCCATTTAGGTTTGTAAGGGCCATGGTTGCTCCTCCTATTCGATTCTTGCGGTTTTGCCGCTTAATTATTATAACGGTTCGCTTTTTGCGCGAACAGTACGCACTTTTTTATAACCTCCCCGTTGATTTGGCGGGTTGTGTATGATAGAATCCGCGTATAGTGTCCATAACGGAATCAATATTAAACCATAGGTATGGGTGATGTGGTGCTGACGAAAGCGGAACTGCCCGACTGTCCGGTGGCGACTGCCGTTCACCTCATCGGTAACAAATGGAAGTTGCTGATACTGCGCAACCTGCTCGTTCGTCCATGGCGGTTCAACGAGATGCTCAGGAGCGTTCCCGGAATCAGCCGGAAGGTGCTCACGGATAACCTGCGCTCTATGGAAGTCGACGGGATTATCACGCGCACGGTCTATCCCGGACTACCGCTTCGCGTCGAATACGCGCTAAGCGAACTGGGGGGATCGATGCGCCCGATCATCGAAGCGTTACAGGCGTGGGGCGAGGGTTACCAGGAACTGGTGAGGAACGCGCCGGGGCAGCGGGGGTAGTTGGCGTTCGGTTTTTTACGCGCCTGTCCGGTGGTATTCACCTATTACTTCAAGGCGCGCGGCAGCTAAGTTATAAGGGTGTGTATGTTATTATAATTCTAATAGTAGTTATGGACGTGGTACAAACGAGAATTGGAACAGGATTGTTTGTCGATTCCTTCCCAAGAGTAAAAGCTTTGATGGCATAACGGACGTGGCAGCACGGCGGATAGCGCACTACACCAATGCCCTGCTGCGTAAGCGGTTTGGATACAAGACGCTGCTTCAGACGCGGGAGGAGGAAACATGGTTGTTAACGGGAACATAACCTTCATTCCCTTTGACCAACAGCTTTCACCTTCCCCAAGCGCGTTTGATCGTTCAATCGACCGTCTACAGGTTCAGCCGTAAATATCACATTTAGCTATTGACATCTGCCCGGTTATTCAGTATAATGACAATAGGTAAAGATAATGGTGTATTAGTTTGGTTATAACCCAACCAAACAAGTCTCGCAGGATACGGTTGTCGCGCCAGACGGCGTGATGATAAATATAAGGAGGAGCTTTCTATGAAGAAGTGTTTGGCCCTGGCTCTCGCCGCGCTGATGGTGATCGCTCTTGCGGGTATGGCGTCCGCGTCGGCAACGCCGACGAAACTTACCCTGTGGACATTCATCGACCAGCACGCGAAGTTCTACAACGAGATGGCCGAGGAATGGAACAAGGCCAACCCCGACAAGCCGATCGCGCTGGAAGCGACGGTCATCGGATATGACGACATGCACAACAAACTTAAGATCGCGCTGCAGTCCGGCATAGGCGCCCCCGACATGTGCGATGTTGAGCTGGGACAGTTCCCGAACGTGCTGCTGGGCGAGCCGCAGCTGGTCGCGCTGAACGACGCGCTCTCGCCCTACATCGACACGATCGTCCCCAGCCGCCTTTCTATCTATTCTAAGGGCGACGTCCATTACGGCGTGCCCACCCACGTCGGCGCGACCGTCGCGTTCTACAACGTGGAACTGCTGGAAGCGGCCGGCATCGACTACAAGACGATCGTCACCTGGGACGATTGGGCTGCCGCAGGAAAGAAACTGAAGGAAGCGAACCCCGACGCCTATATGGGCAACGTCGAGACAACAACCCAGTGGCAGACCAGCCTCATGCTCACCGAGCAAGGCGCGGACTTCCAGGACAACTCCAACCCTGACGATCCCAAACCCACCGTCAACACGCCCGAGCTGCTCAAAGCGGTCGAGACGCAGCAGCAGTGGCTAAAGGACGGCATCGCGTTCCTGTGCCCGGGCGGACAGGTGGATACCGAGGAAGGCAAGGCCTGGCTTAATACGGGCGTGTGCGCGACGGTCATCATGCCCGAATGGTATATGAGCCGCTTCGTCGACGAGATCCCCGACATGGCCGGGAAGTACGCTATCGCGCCCGCGCCGGTGTTCGAAGCCGGACAGCCGCGCTCGATAGGCCTGGGCGGGACCGGCACCGTCGTGACGCTGACATGCCCGGACATCCCGCTCGCCAGCGACTTCATCTCGTGGGCGAAGCTGTCGGAGCTGGGCGAATCGACGATCTGGAACGTCATGGGCTTCGACCCGGTCAACACGGCTGTATGGGACGACGAGGCGCTCACCCATAACCCGGACAACAAGTTCAACAAATATTTCCTGACGAACGTGTTCGATACGCTCAACGAGGTAAAGGGCGAGATCAAGTACGTATCATCCACGTCCATCAGCCCGACAATCAACTCGTACTTCTCCTCTACGCTTTGGAATAACCTTTATATCGACCAGCTCGACGCCGCCGCCGAACTGGAAGCCGCGCAGGAGGCAATCGAGGCGGATATCTTCTAGGGGTAGAGCACCCGGAAACCGGCTGTACGGGCGGTATAAGCCGCCCGTACTTGCGCGAGGTGATCAATTATGACGTCAGTCAGGAAACTCCTGTATTCCAAGAAGATCGCGCCGTATGTGTTCGTTCTGCCCTTTACGCTGACGTTCGCGGTCTTTTTCATATATCCGCTCATCAGCACCGTGCGCATGAGTTTCCAGGATATCCTGCCCGGTCAGGTGAAGTGGGTGGGACTATCCAACTACAGGCGGCTGCTGGGCGACAAGGTGTTCGGCCAGGCGGTGTTCAATTCCGTCAGGTACATGGCGATAACCTGCGCCCTGCTGATACCGTTCCCGATGCTGTTCGCGTGCATGATCAGCTCCAAGTCGATGAGGGGCGCGGGCGTGTTCAAGTCGCTGTACTTCCTGCCCGTGCTCACGTCGGTGGTGGTCGCTGGGCTGGTGTTCCGGATGATGTTCTCAGAACTGCCCGGCGCGTTGATGAACTCGATACTCGCGCTGCTGGGCAAGCCCCCTATTTACTGGATGAAGATGGAGTATCCCAGCCTGTTCGCGCTTATACTGCTGTGCTGCTGGCGATGGACGGGAATGAATATGCTGTACTTCATCGCGGGGCTGAAGTCCATCCCAGCCGAACTGTACGAGGCCGCGGAGATTGACGGCGCGAACGCCGCGCAAAAGTTTTTGAGGGTGAGCTGGCCGCTGCTGAAACCAACGACCATCTACGTCCTGACCATCTCGATATACGCGGGGCTTGCGATGTTCACGGAGAGCTACATGGTGTTCGGGAACAACACATCGCCGCACAACTACGGCCTGACGATAGTCGGCTACCTGTACCGCTACGGCTTTGAGAAACTGAGGATGGGATACGCGTCGGCGGTCGGCCTCGCGTTGCTGGTCGGGGCCATGCTTATTAACCTCGCGCAGCTTAGCGTAACCGGAGCGATCGGGCCAAGGAGGGCGAGGGTATGACGCGCTCAGTACCCGGCGTTCGCCGCCCGCTGGATAAACCGCGCGGCAATCTCGTCGCAAGCGTTATCCTTATAGCCTTCTTCTCGATACTCGCGCTGCTGATCATGGTGCCGCTCATCGCGATGGCGTTGGGCACGCTCAAAGGCGGCGCGGAGCTGTGGCGTAACGGGCTGAACCTCCGCCCGGAGTTCGGGAAATGGAGCCTGAAATCGTGGCGGTACCTGTTCACGGGGATAACCGTCGACGGTGAGCCGCTGCCCCATTCCTATTTCACATGGTTCAAGAACAGCCTGGTAATAGTCGCGCTTCAGACCGCGCTGACGCTGTTTATCTCCTCGTTCGTCGCGTATGGGTTCGAGATGTACGAGTTCAAGGGGAAGAGTGCGCTGTTCCTGTGCGTGCTGCTGGTGTTGATGATCCCGTTTGAGATACTGATGCTGCCCATGTACGTCCAGGCGAACAGCATGAGGCTGCTGGACAATATTTGGGGGATCATGCTGCCTTTCCTGGCCAGCGTGTCCGCGATATTCTTCTTCCGCCAATACCTGTCCGGCCTGCCCAAGGACCTGCTGGACGCCGGACGCGTGGACGGGTGCAACGAGTACGCGGTATACCTGCGAATCATACTGCCGATAATGGGGCCCGCGCTGTCGTCGATGTCGGTCCTGGTGGGCATGGGCGCGTGGAACAGCCTGCTGTGGCCGATGCTGGTGCTGACCAGCATGAGCAAGTACACGCTGCCTATCGGCCTTAACACATTGTTCACGCCGTACGGCAACAACTACGACCTGATGATCACGGGCAGTTGCTTCGCGGTGCTGCCAATCCTCGCGCTTTACATCTTCGCGCAGAGGTTTATAATTGACGGGCTGACAGCTGGCGGCGTTAAGGGTTGACATCCATTATGCGGCAAGGAGGGCATCCATGAAACAGGCGACAATGACACTTGACAGGGATTACGAAATCGGCGCGATCGACCCGCGTGTCTACGGCTCGTTCATCGAGCATCTGGGGCGCGCCGTATACGGCGGCATATATGAGCCGGGACACCCGACAGCCGACGCGAACGGCTTTCGCCGCGACGTAATCGGCCTGGTTCGTGAGCTGGACATACCGGTAACGCGTTACCCGGGCGGGAATTTCGTGTCCGGGTTCAACTGGGAGGATTCGATCGGCCCGCGCGAGGAGCGACCTAAGCGGCTGGACCTGGCATGGTTCACCACCGAGACGAACGAGGTCGGCCTTCATGAATTCATCGGCTGGTGCAAACAGGCGAACACCGCGCCGATGTACGCGGTCAACCTGGGTACGCGCGGTGTTGACGCCGCGCGTTCGGCGGTCGAGTACGCGAACCATCCCGGCGGCAGTTATCTCAGTGACCTGCGGGCAAAAAACGGCTCCAAGGAACCGTTCGGCATAAAGCTGTGGTGCCTGGGCAACGAGATGGATGGCCCGTGGCAGATTGGCCATAAAACGGCGAGAGAATACGGGCAAATCGCTAATGAGGCCGCGAAAGCCATGAAGTGGGTTGATCCGTCGATCGAGCTCGTCGCGTGCGGATCGTCGTCGTTTGAGATGCCCACGTTCGGGGATTGGGAGCTGACGATGCTGGACGAGTGCTACGACGCGGTGGATTATGTATCGCTCCATCGCTATTATGGAAACCGTGACGACGATACACGCGCGTTCCTCGCGCGTTCGGTTGACATGGAGCGGTTCATACATACGGTGGCGTCCATCTGCGACTCCATGCGCGGCAAGAAACATTCAAAGAAGCGGCTGGATCTGTCCTTCGACGAGTGGAACGTGTGGTACCACAGCAACCAGCGGGACCAGGAGATCTGGAAGCGCGACAAATGGGGACGGGCCATCCCGCTGATCGAGGATGTGTATAACTTCGAGGACGCGCTGCTGGTAGGCTCACTGCTGATAACGCTGCTGCGCAACGCCGACAGGGTCAAGATCGCGTGTATGGCGCAGTTGGTGAACGTGATCGCGCCCATCATGACGCGCGGCAGCGGCGGGGCGTGGGCGCAGACCATCTATTGGCCGCTGAAGCAGGCGTCGCGGTTCGGTCGGGGCGTATCCCTCCGCGCGGTGACGGAATCGCCGCTGTATGACTGCAAGGATATCGAGGGCGTGCCTGAACTGGACGCGACGGCGGTGATCGGTGAGGACGGCGGGCTTACCATATTCGCAGTTAACAAGAACCTGGACGAAGACATACAACTAACGGTCAAGCTGCGCGGGTTCGGCGGGTACAAGGCTTACACGCGATCGACCCTGACGCACGACGACCTCAAGGCGGTCAACACGGAGGACAATCCCAACGAGGTGAGGCCCGTGGACGGCGCTCCAACAAAGCTGGACGGCGGTGACGTCTCGATTGTGATACCAAAGCGCAGCTGGAATGTAGTTCGGTTGGCGTAGGCTGGAAGATATTTGGGGAAACGGGCGGAACGGCTTGGGAGTCGTTCTGCCCGTTTTATGTAAAAAACCCTTGGTGGTTTAAGAATTATTAATGGTTGCGGGATATATGTCCCGTATCTTTTTATTACGTCGATTCCGAGCTATTTCCCATTTTGTTAATGTGACCTTACGTATCCATCAAATTTCTCAGCGCCTACCAGCTCATGATATAATAACCTTGAACGGACTTGAAAAAAGTAAGCAAGCAACTCAAAAAAATTGTATTAGCTTTTTAAGTGGATTTGGGATGAAAAATAAATGCGTAAATACTGTGTTTATATGCTATTATATTTACTATACATCAATGAATTTGCTAAATTTATTAATCATCTAATGATAGTATATATAACGAGCGTATTAAGAGGTATCTTTAATGAATAAACCCGATATTTTCCTGCTCTTTGATATGCAATCGTCGCTATCAAGCCTGAGAATACTATGCAACTCGCTATCTTGCTTGCTCACTCAGATTAATTAAGTATTGTCGAATCATTTGTCAATTTAAAAACTACTGAAATCAGAACAGAGTATAAAAATCACTAATTGGATATATTTTTTATGAGGATGTCTGAATGATTCATCATTCAATAATATCTAGAAAAATCCTTAACAATTCGGGAATTATTTCAATTAGGTTACTTTATGAATCGCACAAAGAAGGTTATTACATCGACGGATGATTAGACTTAGGCAAGATAAGCGCATATAGATATTTAAATGAAATGTATAACATTTTGGGGTAAGTTGTTGTATGTGGTTTATGCATGCAGTGTTTATGAATTATCCAACTAATAAAACTCATCAAACGCAAAAATCACCTAATATATCTCGTAAACAGTATACACAACCGGAAGGATGTTGATATACTTACCCATGAATTGAAAGCAATTCTGCAAAAAACCATAGATTCATGAAGCTAATTACTATTAATAATGAACCGTTATAGCGCATATGACTCATTGATATAGTAAAGGTCATTGGTTCAAGCGCAATTTAGCTCATCATAAAACGTTAGAGATCCATAGGATGTGCACAACGGGTAAATATATCATCTCAGATTACCTGCTCAAGTCGATTAATCGCCTATTTGCGTCAAAGAAAGACATCTCCGCCCATTGAATGAGGGGTAAGATGGCAATACTCATGCTTTCCTCAACATCTTAATATTTATATATTATCTGTTCAAGAAATCTAACAAATCCTCTACAGATAAAACCTTAAGCATCGAAAATATCTAAATCTCATACTTATCCAAGTTTGTGATACATACAATAAACGGCGCCACCTAATCAAGTGGCATCATTTTTGTTTGCGCAAAATGTCTTTATTCACAATTTTTCCCACCGCTCGATGCTGTTATCCGTGCTGCTTTTCAGATTGGGGGACTATTGTCTAGGGCTGGGGGAGTGAATTTGCAAGGGTAAAGTGTTTCGGAGGGCTAAAAGCGCGGCATCCGCTGTTGTTTTACTTGTGGATTATTTAGTTACAACCGTAAACAGAAAGATATTACGCTTTGAGCGATGTCGAAAAGTTAGGAGGGGGCTTAAAGCCCCAGTCAACCTCGCAAAACCTAGGGTTAGCTGGGAAGGCTTCGGTATAATAAGGAAGACACCACCACAGTGACAGAGGGACCGACGCATCCCACCGCGCGGCATCGACCGCCCCTCACGCGCCCCGCTCCAGTATGTTGTAGATGAGCGGCATGTTGAGCCGTTCGCGTACGCCCTGCGCCAGGATATCGAACTGCCGCTGCTTGTACCGCGCGTAGTCGAACGCCCTGTCCGCCAGCGTAACCCCCTTCGACCTCGCCAACGCGCCGAGCGCCGCGTCACGGCATGCCGCGCTGTCAAAGAACCCGTGCAGGTACGTCCCGTACACATTGCCGGACTGACATCCGTCCAGAGCGCCGTCGGCCAGCTGGATGAGCGGCTGGGCGTCCGGGGCGCGTTCGGTTACGCCCATGTGAATCTCGTAGCCCTCCAGCTTCGCGCCGGTCAGCGGGGCCAGTATGCCGCCGACGCTCAACGCGCTTGCCGTAACCCTCGCGCGGCGTTTCTCCGCGGAAAACCGCGTCGTGACGGGCAGCAAACCCATCCCCGCGACCGAGCCGCCGCCCTCCATCCCCTCGCTGTCAGTGACGCTCTCGCCCAGCATCTGGTATCCGCCGCACAAGCCCAGTATGGCCACGCCCCGCGCGGCCAGCCGCTTTACCGCGGCCTCAAGCCCACACTCCCGGAGCCGCAGCAGGTCGGCGATCGTGCTCTTCGTGCCGGGCAGTATGACCATGTCGGGGCTGCCCAAATCCTCCGCGCTGCCCGCGTAGCGCAGCCCGACCCCGGGCGTGGCCTCCAGCGCGGTAAAGTCGGTGAAGTTGGAGATATGCGGCATGCCGACCACCGCGATGTCCAGCGCGGCGTTCCGGTCGCGGCGGGCCAGCCGCGTGGAGAGGCTGTCCTCATCCTCGATGTCAACGTCAAGGTAGGGCACCACGCCGGCGCACGGCGCGCCGCATATCTCTTCCAATATCTTAACGCCGTCGTCGAAAAGCGTGATGTCGCCCCGGAACTTATTGACGATGGTCGCCTTGATCCGCGACGCGTCCCGCGGCGGCAGCAGCTTGATAGTGCCGTAAAGCTGCGGGAATATCCCGCCCCGGTCGATGTCGCCAACGAGCAGCACGGGCGCTCCGGCCATCCGCGCCATGCCCATGTTGACGAAGTCGTCGGCGTTCAGGTTCAGCTCGGCGGGACTGCCCGCGCCCTCGATCACGACGACGTCATAGTCGGCGGCCAGCGAGTCATACGCCTCCTGTACCTTCGGGCGCAGCTCCCGCTTCATCGCGAAGTAGTTCCGCGCGGAGATCGTGCCTATCGGCGCGCCGTTGACAATTACCTGCGAACCCTGGTTGTGCGTGGGTTTTAGCAGGATGGGATTCATCCGCGCGTCCGGCTCTATGCCCGCGGCCTCGGCCTGGACGACCTGGGCGCGGCCCATCTCCAGCCCGTCGCGCGTAATGAACGAGTTAAGCGCCATGTTCTGGCTCTTGAACGGCGCGGCGCGCAGGCCGTCCTGCCGAAATATCCGGCACAGCGCGGCGGTTAGGATGCTCTTGCCCGCGTTGGACATCGTGCCCTGGACCATGATCGCCCTCGCCATCAGAACGCCCCCCAAACCGCCGCGATCAGTACGGCCATCAGCGCCGCGCTTCCATACAGAAGCCGGCACGTTCGACGGATATCCGCGACGACCGGATTGCGGTCGTCGTCGCCTATCGTCGGCTTTACTACGGGTTTACCGAAGTATAGGTGTGTCCCGCCCAGTTGGACGCGTAACGCCCCGGCTGCCGCCGCCTCGCTCCACGCGCAGTTCGGGCTCTTGTGGTTCGCGTGGTCGCGCTTAACGATACGCCGCGCGTTGCGGGCGTCCAGACCCGTCAGCCACGCGGCGGCGAGCATCAACGCCGCCGTCAGCCGCGCGGGTATCCAGTTGAGCAGGTCGTCCAGCCTCGCGCTGCTCCAGCCGATGTCGCGGTATTTATCGTCCATGTAGCCGACCATGGAATCCAGCGTGGACGCGGCCTTGAACCCGATCCCCGCGACCGGGCCGCCCAGCGCGAGCCACAGCAGCGGCGCGATCACCCCGTCGGTCGTGCTCTCCGCCACGGACTCGACGGCGGCCTTGATCACTTCCTCGTGGGTGAGCGAGTCGGTGTCGCGGCCCACGATGCGCGATACCCGTCGGCGCCCGGCGTCCAGGCTTTCGGCCAACGCGCGGGCGACGCCCTTCGCTTCGTCGGCCATGTTCCTCACGCTGACGCATGTCCACGATAGTAAGACCATCATAACGAATCGTGGGATCTCGCCTAGCAGTCCCGCCAGCTCCAGCAGCAGGCCGGCGGCGATCATCGACGCGAGGACGGTCGAGGCGGTCAGTATCGGCGCGGCGGCGCGGAGGCTGCGGAACCGTTCGCGCAGGACACCTTCCATCCAGCGGATGAATATCCCCATACCGCGCGTCGGGTGCGGGAACCATTCCGGGTCGCCGACGGCCAGATCGAGCAGCAGCCCGGCGAGCAGCGCCCAGACACGCGCGGGAAGCCAGTCAATCACGGGCGATCCCCCTCTCGCAGGATATCGGTGAGAGCTTCCGCGAGGCGGTCGTTCTCATGGGGCAGACGCGCGGCGACGCGGAAGTATCGCCCGTCCAAACCGTGGAACCCGGTGTGGGCGCGAACGATGATCCCGCGCGCCGCCAGTTTGGAAGGAATATCCGCGCCTGAATCATCGCGGACCAGAAGGAAGTTGGCCGCTCCGTCCGTGACGCGCAAGCCCAGCCCGCGCAGGCGGTCCGACAGGCGCGGCATTTCCCGCGCGATAAGCGCCCTCGCGCGGCTGACGAACCCCGTTTCATCCAGCGCGGCGACGCCCGCCGCCATCGCGGGAGCGGACACCGCCCACGGCGGGCCGGATTCATATAACCGCGTAACTAACTCGGCGTCGGACGAAGCGCAGTATCCCAGGCGCAGCCCGGGCATCGCGAACATCTTCGTGAACGAGCGCAGGACGACGAGACGCGGGCGCCGCCCCAACTCCGGCATGAGCGTATGCGCTTGAGGGTTCTCGACAAAGTCGATGAAGCTCTCGTCGATCACAAGCGTTACGCCCGCGATTTGGCATTTTTCCACAATGCCAGCCATCAGCGCCGGATCGACCAACAATCCCGTTGGATTGTTTGGGTTGCACAGGAACACCATGTCGACGCTGGCTGGCATGGTTGGTTTGGCCAGCGCGGTTAGTATGGTTTCGACAGAGGGATACCGCGTTACCGTTGAGCCAACGGAGTTCAGCGCGGCCTCATACTCCGAGAACGTGGGCGTGAGCACAACCGCGCGTCGCGGCTTCAACGCCCAGCACAACCGGTAGATGATGTCGGCCGCGCCGTTGCCGCAGACTATCCAGCCGCGCGGTATCCCCAACGAGCGTTCCAGCGCGGCGCGGAGGCCGCGGCACAACGGATCGGGGTAACGCCCGCTGGAGCGTACCGCCGCCTCCGCCGCGATACGAACCGATTCGGGCATGCCCAGTGGGTTGATGTTCGCGGAGAAGTCCAGCGCGTCCGCGCGTATCCCGTACGTGTCGCCGCCGTGCGGTTCCATCCATTCACCCCTAAAGCCTATGGGTTAACGACCACGCGCCGTCGATGATCCGGACTATGTACCCGCCGCAGTTGGGAACCTGCCAGTCGAACAGGCCGCCGCCCAGCCGCGCCTGCGTCAGCGTCATGATCGTGCCGCCGTGAACGACCAGCGCGGCGCGGTCGTAAGCCCGGCAATCCTCGCGGACGCGTTCCCACGCGCCGAGAACCCTGGCGCGAACCTCGCCAATCGTCTCGCCGCCGGGCGGGGCTATCGCGCCGCCGCTGTCCAGCCAGCGCTGGTAGTCGGGGTTATCCTTCAGCTCATCATAAGTATGATTCTCGAACGCGCCGAAGCTCGCCTCGCGCAGGTCAGGCTCGATGGTTATGGGGACGCAAGGGAATATCGCCAACGAGGTTTGGGCGCATCGGCGCGTTGGGCTGGCGTACACGCGTTGCGGTTGTATCGGCAGCTTCACCAGGCGGGCGGCGGCGATGCCCTCGTCGCTGAGCGGCTCGTCCGTCGCGCCGATGTACCGACGCTCGAGGTTGCCAGCCGTCGCCGCGTGGCGCAGCAGGATCAGATCCATTGCGCGGCCAGCGTCGCCGCCAGGCACGCCCACTCGCACACCTGCAGGAACCAGCCGGCCAGGTCGCCCGTGATGCCGCCAAACTGCTTGTATGACAGCCAACGGTAGTACGCGAGTGATAACAGCGCGGTTAATACAACCATTACTCCTGTTAATGGTTCGCATATTATCATAAGTATAGCCGCCGCCGCGAACCACGCCAGGCTGACCAGCCGCGCGGCGTTCGGCCTTGCCGCGCTGGTGAAGGTAACGAGTACGCCGTCGTCGCGGGCGTTCTTGAGCGTCACGGCGGCGAACGCCGACAACGCGCGGGTCATCACGGGTATCGCGGCGATCGTGAGCGTCCGCGCGAATGTGAAGTTTATCTCGCAGAGCATCGCGAACTCCGTCAGCAGGTACAGGCACAGCGTGATCACCGCGAACGCGCCGACGTGGGAATCCTTCATTATTTCCAGCTTGCGCTCACGCGGCTGGTGGGATGAAAGCGCGTCCGACACGTCGCAGAAGCCGTCCAGGTGGATACCGCCCGCGACGACGACGGGTATCGCCAGTATGCCGGCCGCGCGAAGCGTCGCGCCGATGGCCAACGCGCCGCACAGCGCCGCCCACAGCGTTACCGCCGCGCCGACGACCGCGCCCACGAGCGGGAACCCGCACAGCGCGTAGGCCATGCTGTCCGGCCCCCACGCGAGGTAGGGCATGGGAACGCGGCTGTACATCCCGAACGCGACTACGATCGCCCGCAGCGGCTTGGGTATCCTGATCGGCTTGGGCGGAGCGTTCATCGCGGCACGTATTCCCAGATGCCCGTGCCGCTGAGCGTCGCCGTTTCGCGGAACGCGGCCAGCGCAAGCTCAAGCAGAGGCATCGCGGCGACCGCGCCCGTGCCCTCGCCCAGGCGCATCCCGGCGTTGATGGGGGCCTCCAAGCCCAGCGCGGCCAGCAGGAGCGGCGCGGCGCGTTCCCGCGAGACGTGGCTGGCTATCATGTAGTCAGCCGAATCGGGGCAGAGGCGTTTCGCGGCAAGCGCGGCGGCTGATGAGATGAACCCGTCGAGCAGGACGGGCGCGCGCGAGGACGCGCCGCCCAGGATCACGCCCGTAAGCCCCGCGATCTCCAGCCCGCCGACTTTCGATAATACGTCAATCGGGTCGAACGGATCGGGCTGGCGCAGCTGTAACGCGCGTTCCACGACAGCTATCTTGTTGGCGAGGCGCTCGTCGTCGAGGCCCGCGCCGCGCCCGGTCGTCTCGGAGGCGGGAAGCCGCAGCAGCGCCGCCGCTATCGCCGCGCTGGGCGTCGTGTTGCCGATGCCCATCTCGCCCGTAGCCAGCAGGTTGTAGCCGTGCCGCGCGAGGTCGGCGGCTATCTCAATGCCCGTTTCGATGGCCTGTATGGTTTCCTCGCGGGTCATGGCGGGCTCGTCGGCCATGTTGCGCGTTCCGGCGCGGACCAGCCGATTCAGCACTCCGCTGCTGTGTATGGTTGAGGCTACGCCGACATTCACCGCGACGACGTCCGCGCCGGCAGCGCTGGCCATACGGCATACCGTTGACTTGCGCGAGCCAATGACCTCCGTCATCATCGCGGTGACCTCGAAGCCGTTCCGCGCGACGCCTTCCGCCACTACGCCGTGATCCGCGCACATGACGATTACGGCCTTGCGCAGCGGCTCGACGGGCAGCCGGCCATACATCCCGGCCATGCGCGTGACGATCGTCTCCAGCATGCCCAGGCTGCCGGGCGGCTTGACGAGATCGTCCCAACGCGCGGCGGCGGCGGTCATCGCGTCCCGCGAGGCGGGCTTGATCGACGCTATGGTATCATTCAACAGCATTGTTAGTCTCCTTGATGGTTACCGGAATACCGCAGACGACGCGAACCACCCGCTCCGCGCGTTGGGCGAGACGGCAGCACAGCCTGCCGCACGCGTCCCGGGCGTCGCGGTCGCGGCGGTCCAGCGGGATTATGCCGCCGCCCACCTCGTCGCACGCGACGACCGCCTTGCGCGCCAGCGGCTCGAGCAGCGCCTGCGTGTCTTCCGGATTGTCAAAGACGATCCGCTGCAGGTTTACAAGGACCGGGCGGTCGTCCAGCTTGCCGTCGGCTATCGACGCGTCGTCCCAGCCGAGGGTTTTCACGTAATCGCGCTTACCCGC
The DNA here is from genome assembly GCA_031270865.1 of Oscillospiraceae bacterium. Taxonomy (GTDB): domain Bacteria; phylum Bacillota; class Clostridia; order Christensenellales; family Aristaeellaceae; genus BNUH01. Next base: position 43,219 of record JAISWI010000057.1, on the reverse strand, counting down.
GCCAGCCCCGCCTACCACCAGTATCACGCGCCCGCCCCCTTCAGCCTGACGGGTATGCCGCAGACCATCTCGTAGACGATATCGGCCCGCTCCGCCAACGCGCGGTTGATCCGCCCGAGCAGCTGGATGTAACGCGCCGTGCCGTCGGGGTAGCCGCCCGTGTCGCCGCCGACCTCGTTGGTGACCTGGATCAGCGCGCCTAGTCGTTCCGCCAGCGCGTCCTGTCCGCGCGTTACCTTCGCGAACACCGACTGGCTGTCGCGCTCGACGCCGTCGTCGCCGAACATCTCGTTGGCTGTCAGGTTGCACAGGCATTCCAGCAGCGCGGTCCCGCCTCGCGGCAGGATGAGCGAGTCCATATTGGTATACCGCTCGATCGTGGCGAAGCCCTTCCCGGCCCGCAGCGACCGATGGCGGGTGATCCGGCGTTCGCCTTCCTGACCGTAAGGCTTCATCGCGGCGATGTAGCAGCGCGGCCCGGCTTGACCCATTGCCAGCGACTCGGCGAAGGCGCTCTTGCCGCTGCCCGCGCCGCCCGTGATTAGGATTCGCAAGGGCATTCCTCCGTGTTGCGGGTCGATCCGTGGATCAGTGTAGGGTAAGCGCGGCGTTATGTCAATAGGCGGCCTTGTCCGCTGTTTGACTTGGGTGAACGCGCCGCGTTTGCGGAAAATGTTCGGGTTGATGGTTGACATCCCGGACGGATGGCGTATAATTAAATTGCGGACAATCTATATGGAGGTATGGCTATGTCAATCTATGATTTCACCGTCACGGGAGCTGATGGCGGTCCGGTAAACCTTGGCGGCTATCGCGGGAAGGTCCTGCTCGTCGTCAACACCGCCACGGGCTGCGGGCTCACGCCGCAGTATCGCGGTTTACAGGAACTGTATGAGAAGTACCGAGGGCGCGGGTTTGAGATCCTCGACTTCCCCTGCAACCAGTTTGGCCATCAAGCGCCTGGAACGGACGCGGAGATCGGGAGCTTCTGCGAATTAAACTACGGCACGACCTTCCCGCGTTTTAAGAAGATTGAAGTCAACGGCGATGGCGCAAGCCCGCTCTATAAGTGGCTTAAAGAGCAAAAGAGCGGGGCTTTTGGCGGCAATATCAAGTGGAATTTCACAAAATTCCTTGTTGACCGTGACGGTGAAGCGTCGGCGCGGTTCGCGCCGACGAAAACGCCCGCCGCGCTTGGGAAGGAGGTTGAGAAGCTGTTGTGAGAATCAAAGCGAATGATCCTGTTAGCGATCATTCACGCGGCGGCTGTTCGGCAGCCGCCGCGGAGTTCTTTGCCGGAAGATTGGCGTGACGGCAGGATCAATGGCTGCCATGTTCGAAAAATGGCAATAACAGCTTCAGGAGGCTATTAGTGTTATGGGCGACTATAACCCGCTCGCGCTTGAAAACCAGCTATGTTTTCCGCTTTATGCCGCGTCCCGCGCGGTTATTAAGAAATATAAGCCGTTTCTTAATGAAATCGGGCTTACTTATACGCAATACATCGTAATGATGGTGCTGTGGGCGGAAAGCCCGATGAACGTCAAGGCTCTCGGCGAGCGGCTGTATCTGGATTCGGGCACGCTCACCCCGTTGCTGAAAAAGCTCGAAAAGATCGGTATAGTCACGCGCTCACGCTCCGACAAGGACGAGCGGGAACTCGTCGTGTCGCTCACCGAGCGGGGGGAACACCTCCGTGAGCAAGCGGTTGAGATACCGTCCAAGATGAGCGGATGCGTAAGCTTGACCGCCGAGGATGTGGGCGCGTTGTATGGTTTGCTGTATAAACTGCTTGATCGACTGCGGTGAAAGTAGACGATGTATACATAAACGCGTATCCGTCGTTAATCAGAAACCTCCGAGCTGACAACCAGCGCGCCCTAACGCGTTTCCCGCCGCTTACATCCTCACGCGGGACACGCCCGCCTCTCCCGCGTAACCTGGCCCGGCAAACAGGCCGGAAGCGCTGGAAACCTCTGGTTTCCAACATTGCGGCGATGCAACGGCGCGGCCCGGCTTGCCGCTGCCCGCTTCGGTCGTGATAAAGATCCGCAAAGGCATTCTTCCAAGTGGCAGGTCAATCCATGGATCAGGGTATGGTAAGCGCGGCATTATGTCAACAGGTGGCTTCGGCTAACGCGTGTACGCCGATTTATGAGGCGCGGCCTATAAAAACCGCAGCCCCGCCGGAAGGCGGGGCTGCGGTTATGGAGCGGGTGATGGGAATCGAACCCACGTATCCAGCTTGGAAGGCTGGAACTCTGCCATTGAGTTACACCCGCGCGGATACGGGACACGACCATACGCCCCGTCTCACTGGAGCGGTAGACGAGATTCGAACTCGCGACTTCGACCTTGGCAAGGTCGCACTCTACCACTGAGCTACTACCGCGCGATCCATGGTGTGGTATATGCCTTATCCCGGCATTTGGTGCAGGCGAAGAGATTTGAACTCATACGCCTCGCGGCACTGGAACCTAAATCCAGCGCGTCTGCCAATTCCGCCACGCCTGCGACATGGGGATTATAATCCATCCGAGGGCGGTTGTCAATGAAAAAAAAGCGCCGGCAGGTGGTTACTGGCAAGCCCTGCCCGCATACACTGTGGTGAAACCGATGCTGGGGAGGGATCACATTTGGATGAACATTTAGAGGAACGGTTCCTAAAACCTGCGATTTCGCCCGACGCGGCGTTGGGTTTTCCCAATGACACCACTGAACCAACAGCCGACACGGCTGAGTGGATAGGCATGACGCCCGCGCTCTCGCGGGTGGATACCCCGGCGGGAGACCAGCTCGCCGACCCTGCCAAGCGGCTGTCGGGCACGCTGCGCAGCCATCTACGCCAGTCCGCAGCCGCCTCGGATAGGATGCGCGGCGTGAACATCCAGTGGCAGACCGGGGACATACCCAGGGAGCCGCCCGTCCGCGCGATACCGGGCTCGGCGAATCCCGGCGGGACGGCTACATCGGCGCGGATCCCTACATATATCAGGGGACGGGGCGGGGACTCCGCGGCCCGCAGCATCCGCGCGCCGATGGACCGCGCGCTGTCTGGCACGGTCAGGCGCATGGTGCAGCAGGACGCGTCATACCGCAGGTCCATCGTGCCGCCCACGCGCGAGGACGCGCCAATCCTCACCGAAAAGCTGCCGCCCATCGACCCGAACGCGAACGCCACCGCCCGCATCACCGGATACCTGCAGCAGCTGGCGCGGGACTCGTTCGACGCGCCGAGAGTCGAGCCGCCGATCAACGTCTCCACGGAAGGATTCGACCCGGACCTGCATGGCACGATCAAGACGACGCCGTCCAGGGTGGAACAGTCCCCCATGGCGACTGAGGAATAACCAAACGCTCCCTCCGCCAAGCTGGCGGAGGGAGATTTGCTGGTATTACCTGGCGAATATCTGTGTAATGAGCGGATAGCCGTTGCTGTCCAGCGCGACGCCCACGCCGGCCTTCGTCCACTGTGAGCCAAGTATGTTGGCGCGGTGGCCCGCGCTGCTCATGAACGCGTTGTTGGCCGTGTAAACGTCCTCATGGTGGGCTATGTTCTCGCCCACGCCGCTGTAGCTGTACCCGGCCGCGTCCAGCATGTCGGCGGCTTTGCCGTATGTCTCGGACTCGTGATCGAAGTAGTTGTTCTCCGCCATGTCCTGGCTCTTCAGGCGGGCGAGGATGTTCAGGGTGGGATCCATCTGGAGGGCGGTCAGGCCGTTGACCTGGCGCTCATAGTTGAGCAGCGCGAGCGATTCCTGCTCCATGCCCGCTATGGCCGCTGTCGCGGGTTCAGCCTCGGAGAGGATGCCGCCCGTCTGCTGGATTGAGGTTGTCTGGGCCGTGGTATATGTTGGATATTGGTAAGTATTGCTGGGGCTGGCGCTGTCAGCCGTGGTGTTGGACGGGCAGTAGCCGTTGTTCGGGCAGACGCCGATCACGCAGGGCTGGCCGTTCAGTACGCATGATGTTCCAGTCGCGCACTGGCCGAAGTAGCCGCTGCCGGACAGACATGCCGCTTGGGTTGCCGCCGTTGCTGCCTGTTGGGTTTGCGGTGTCTGCGCGGTCTGCTGGGTCTGCGGGTATGCCGGATACTCCGTAACGCCGGAGCCGTTGGCCGTGCCGTACGACGGCAGCTGTGTATTGTTGGCCGGGCTGTATATCTGGGACACGCCGTTCTTAGAGTAGGCCGCGTTCGTCACGGTGATGGGCACGCCGTTGATCGTGAACGAGTACGCGCTGGGCAGGTTCTCGCACTGCGTGTTGGTCTGGCTCAGCGCCGCGCCGTCCGGCACGTAGACGGACTCGGCCAGCGTCTGGGATGGATACGCCTGGCTTGCGGTCTGCGCCGGGTAATACTCGTATGAGCCGACCGCGCTGGGGCAGTTTACCTCGCCGTTCAGGTTGGTGTCGTCGATCAGCGCGTCCTGCCACAGGTCGCTCTCCGCGACGCTGGACTGCCCACCGCTGGGGCCGTCGCCTGAATAGTACACGCCGTCCACGATCGCGCCCTGTTCCTCCGGTTGTGTGCACACCCAACCATTTTGGTTATCGCTCCATGTCCACGCGACGCCCGAGCTTGAGTCGGTGATCCGCGTTCCGTGCTCAGGTTTGTAGTAATTCGTCTGAATCTGTTGTTGACTTGTTCCGTCTGGAACACTATAATAGCGGCGGGTGTCGGCCAACGCGCCGCCCGCGGCTGTCATCGCCGCCAGCGCCGTTAGCGCCATGCCCGCGATCCATCGGGTGTTCCTCATAATATTACCTCCATTTCTAAGGATTGGAATGGATTGTAACATTTGAGAAACACAAACGCAATCGATTTGCCAATTAATTGTCATGGGAATTATTGGGATTGAATGGGAGGCGCGCGCTGTGGCCCAGATGACGCTGAAAAAATGCCCGAGGTGTGAGCTGAATTACATCATGGACGGGGAAAAGTACTGCACCGTTTGCCGTCGCGAGATAAAGGGTGAGCCGGAGCGGGAAAGTTATGAAATATGCTCGGTATGCAACGAAAACCCCGTGCTTCCGGGCAAGGACATGTGCATATTCTGCATGAAGGAACTGGGCCGGGCCGAACCGTCCGCCGACGGGGAACTGGGAGCGGACGCCGGGGACATGGAGATGGGATCAGTGGCGACGATGGACGAGATCGCCATGGACATGGAGGAGAGCGAGATCCCGCGCAGCGAGCTTGGCGAGATCGACCGCGAGCTGTCGCTGGAGGAGGCGTTGGAGGAAGAGGGCGGCGTCAACGACGACGATGAGGAAGAGGAAGTGTAATTGCGCCTCTTCGCTATAAGCGACCTGCACCTGCCCGGCGGCGGCGCGAAGGCGATGGACGTCTTCGGGCCGCATTGGGCAGGGCATTTTGAAAAGATAAAGCAGGACTGGCTCGCGCGGGTCTCGGAGCGTGACCTGGTGCTGTTGCCCGGGGATTTCTCCTGGGCGATGCGCCTGACCGACGCGCTGCCGGACCTGTACGCGCTGGGCAGGCTGCCCGGGCGCAAGATACTCCTGCGCGGGAACCACGACTACTGGTGGAACGCGCTGGGGCAGCTTCGCGCCGCGCTGCCGCCGTCGATGATGGCGCTGCAGAACGACGCGGTCATAGTGGACGGCTTAGCTGTGGCGGGTAGCCGCGGATGGAACTACCCCGACCCGTCCTCGCCGGAATTCGCCGAGGACGACAAGATATACAAGCGCGAATTGATCCGACTGGAGTTATCCATCAATGACGCGAAACGCCGCTCGCCCGGCTCGCCGCTGGTCGTCATGACGCATTACCCGCCCTTCCGCGATCGGTACGAGCCTTCGCCGGTAACGGGGATCATCGAGGGCAGCGGCGCGGTCGCGGCGGTATATGGGCACCTACACGGGGAGCCGGGGTTTTCGATAGGGGCGTCCAGGCTGGTCGGCGGGGTTGCGTACCACCAGACGTCATGCGACGGGCTGGGGTTTCGGTTGAAAGAGATAAAAATATAATCATGCCGCCGTGACGGGATTCGCCTTACCCCCTTTGCTGTAGCGGGATTCGCCTCGTCCCCTCTGTAGCTGTGGCGACATCTCCCCTAAGAGCGGGCAAGAAATTTGGTAATATCACTGCGGCAGGATAGGAATTGGTGGTTTTCACCATGTTGTTCCAAGCCTCTTGTCGCTTCTTGAGGGGAGATGTCACCGCAGCGGCAGAGGGAACGAAGCGAATCCCCTCACTGCGGCAGCGGGGACGAAGCGAATCCCCTCACTGCGGTAGAGGGGCGAAGCGAATCCCCTAACAGAGGCAGAGGGGCGAAGCGAATCCCCTAACAGAGGCAGAGGGGCGAAGCGAATCCTCACACAGCGGCAGCGGGAGCGAAGCGAATCCTCACACAGCGGCAGCGGGAGCGAAGCGAATCCCCTCACTGCGGTAGAGGGGTGAAGCGAACCTCAACACAGCGGCAGAGGGGACGAAGCGAATCCCCTCGCAGTGTCATAGCGGCCCATTCAATTATAATTCATAACGAGGTATCATATGCCGAACATCTCGATCAAAAACCATCCCCTGGTCCGAACTCTGGTCGGGCTGCGCGGCAATCCCCGCGCGTGCGTGTTCACCGAACCCATGTGGGGCCTGTCGATGAACCTGTGCCTGCCCTACGCGTCGGTGTACATGCTGGCGATGGGCATGACCGACACACAGGTGGGCATCGTCGCGTCGATATACATGTTCTCGCAGATGCTCTTCGCGCTGCTATCGGGGATGATCGTCGATAAGCTGGGCCGGCGGCTGAGCACCGCCGTATTCGACTTCTTCGCCTGGAGCGTCCCGTGCCTGATCTGGGCTGGGAGCCAGGGCTTCTGGTTCTTCGCCGGGGCCGCGCTGCTCAACGGGATGATGAAGGTCACAACGGTGTCGTGGGACTGCCTCCTCGTCGAAGACGCGCCGCCCGACAAGGTTACCCAACTATACACATGGGTTATCATATGCGGCAACATGAGCGCCCTGTTCGCGCCCATCGCCTCCATAATGGTGTCGCGCCTTACGATGGTTCCGGCGGTGCGCATCCTGTATATCAACGCGTTCGTCGTGATGACGGCAAAGATAATTATACTATACAAATTATCAAGGGAGACGCGCGTCGGCGTCGCCAGGCGCGAGGCGGCCAAGGGCTGGACGCTCCGCGCGGTGATCGGCAACTACGCGCAGTCCGTGAGGAATATCCGCGCGTCGCGCGGCACGTCCTTCGCGATCCTGATAAGCGTGCTGGTGGAGATCGTCGGGGTGATCGGCTACACGTTCTGGCAGATCATCGCCTCTCGCAGGGTTGGCGTGCCGGACGCGCTGCTGCCCATATTCCCGATGACCAAGAGCGTTCTGTCCATCGCGTTCCTGTTCGGGGTAATCGGGCGGATAAAGCAAACCAAGCTAAGGACGCCGCTGTTCGGCGGGTTCGCCTGCGCGATTGCCGGGGCGGTCCTTCTGATCGTTGCGCCGCCCAACAGCGCGTTGGGGTATGCCGTGCTGTTCCTGTCGCTGGCGTTCGAGGCGCTGGGCGGCGCGACGCTCAACACGCTGCGGGAATCCCTCGTGGCGATCCACGTCCGGCCCGAGGATCGCTCCGGCGTGATGGCGCTGCTCCAGACGCTGGTGATGCTGGTCAGCGTGCCATTCGGGTACATCGGCGGCGTTCTAAGCGACATCAGCAAGCCCCTGCCGTTCGTTATGAGCATCGGCCTGCTGGCGATAGGGCTGGCGGTCACGGCGGCGGTTTACAGGGACGCGTGAATCGTGTATAATAGGCGCAGCTAACGTAACGCCGCGTAAGCCCTGCCGACGATTGAAAGGATTGTTCAGATGACCGCAGACTCTCCAGCCTCGAAAACCAACCCCGAGCGCATGATGCCCGCTTCCCGCCTGATAGGTCGCTTCCTTCCGTACTACAGACCGTTCCTGAATATTATGCTGTTCGACCTGTTCTGCGCGGCGCTGACCACGCTTTGCGACATCGCGCTGCCGCTGATCATCAGGTTCATCACGGACTCCGCGATCAACAACATCGCGGCGCTGACAGTCAGCAAGATACTCTCTCTGGGCGGGATATACCTCGCGCTCAGGCTGATCGACGCCGCGGGCAACTTCTACATGAGCTCGTATGGCCACATCATGGGCGTGTATATGGAGACCGCCATGCGCCGCGACCTGTTCGCCAGCCTGCAGCGGCAATCGTTCTCATTCTATAGCGAAACCAAGATAGGGCAGGTCATGGCGCGTATCACCAGCGACCTGTTCGATATCACCGAGTTCGCGCACCATTGCCCGGAGGAGTTCTTCATCGCCGCGATCAAGATAGCCGCCTCCTTCGCGATACTGTGCACGATGAGCGTCCCGCTTACCCTGATCATATTCTGCGTGCTGCCTATGATGGTCTTCACTACGCGCTTCTTCAACAAAAAGATGCGCGCGGCGTTCCTGGCCGGGCGCCGTCAGATCGGCGAGATCAACGCGCAGGTGGAGGACAGCCTGCTGGGTATCAGGGTGGTCAAGTCGTTCGCGAACGAGCGCATGGAGGAAGAGAAGTTCGAGCGCGGCAACATGGACTTCCAGCGGATCAAGAAGACGCAGTACTTCTATATGGCCGGGTTCAACACCAGCACGCGCCTTTTCGACGGGGTGATGTACATCCTCGTGGTCGTGGCGGGCTCGCTGTTCCTGGTTCGCGGCAGCGTCACGGCGGCGGACCTGATAGCGTACCTGCTGTACGTGACGACGCTGCTGGCGTCCGTGCGGCGCATCGTGGAGTTTACCGAACAGTTCCAGCGCGGCGTGACGGGCGTGGAGCGGTTCTACCAGCTGCTGGACGCGCCCGTTGAGATACAGGACAAGGTCGGCGCGGAGGAATACGTCGACGTGAAGGGCGAGGTGCGCTTTGACAACGTGTCCTTCCGGTACAGCGGCGAAACCAAAGAGGTGCTGGCCAACATCAACCTGCTGGTAAAGCCGGGGGAGAACATCGCGCTGGTGGGTCCGTCGGGCGGCGGCAAGACCACGCTTTGCAGCCTGATCCCGCGCTTCTACGACGTGACCGGGGGCGCGGTGAGGGTCGACGGCCACGACGTGCGCGACCTGCGCGTTCACTCGCTGCGCCGCAGGATAGGCGTGGTACAGCAGGACGTGTACCTGTTCAGCGGAACGATATATGACAATATTGTATATGGCAGGCCCGGCGCGACCCGGGCGCAGGTGATAGAAGCCGCGAAGCTGGCCGACGCGCACCGCTTCATAGAGCAGATGCCCGCGGGCTATGACACCCATATAGGCGAGCGCGGCGTGAAGCTGTCCGGCGGGCAGAAACAGCGAATCAGCATAGCCCGCGTGTTCCTCAAGAACCCGCCGATACTTATACTGGATGAAGCGACATCAGCGCTGGACAACGAGAGCGAGTGGGTGGTCCAGCAATCGCTGGAGCGGCTGGCGAAGGGGAGGACCACGTTCACGATCGCGCACCGGCTGACCACCATCAGGAACGCCGACGTGATATGGGTGCTGACCGACGAAGGCATAGTCGAACAGGGCGCGCACGCCGAGCTGATCGCCAAGCGCGGGGTTTACTACGACTTGTATCACCAATATATGGAAGTGGTTTAGCTAATCCGGCTTGCGGTTCTGACGCGCGGCCTCGTAGAGGATGGCGGTGGCCGCGCACGCCGCGTTAAGCGACGAGGCCGACGACTGGCCGGACATGGGGATAGTCGCCAATACATCGCACCGTTCTTTGAGACCGCGGGCCAGCCCGTCGGTCTCATTCCCTATCATCAGCAGCGTGGGGCGCGTGAAGTCCACTCTGTCTATAGGGGTTTCGGGCCGGGCGGTAGCGCCGACGGTCTGGAAGCCCGGTTGGTTCCCGCGCAGGCTCGCTATGATGGATTCGACGGCCTCCATGCTCCCGGCCCGCGCGCGTCTCACGCTGAAGAATGATCCCATCGACGCGGCGATCACGCCCGGGTCGTACGCGTCCACCGCGCGCCCGGCGATTATCAGGCTGGACACGCCGAACGCGTCGCATGAGCGCATCAGCGAGCCTAGGTTGCCGTGATTCGACGGGCGGTCGAACAGCAGCGTAAGCGGTTGGCCGCAAAGCGCGGCGAGGTCGGGTTCGTCGGGCCGGAGCGACACCAGCGCAAGGAGTTCGGAGGTATCGTCCTTGCCGCTCAGCTCGGCCATCAGCGGGGCGTCCAGTATATAGTCGCCATCGGTTTTGATGGACCCGATCAGCCCGGCGGCCCAGCCGGACAGCGCGCGCCCCCGGCAGTATATCCACCCGGCGACATGCCAGCCGCGCTCGACGGCCTGGTTGATGTTGCGCACGCCCTCGACGATGAACGCGCCGACACGATGGCGTTTCAGGCGGTTCGCCTTAAGCGCCAGCAGTATCTGGTAATCCGCGTTCCGCGAGTGTATGTGACGCGTCACGATGCCTCATCCGCCGCCTTGTCCAGGGTTTTTACCGAGTCACGCTCCACCAGTGTACACGGCAGGGCGATGTAGGTCAATGTCTGGCGCTGCTCCGCGCAGCGCAGAAGCTGCTGCACCGCCAGCTGGCCCATATGCCTCCGCCGGACACGCATCGTCGTCAGTTTCGGCAGGACCATCTGGGCTACCGACAGGTCGTCGAAACCCATGACGGACACGTCGCCCGGCACGCGCAGTCCCTTCAGCGTCAGCAGGTTCATCGTGGTCAGCGCGATGCGGTCCCCGGCGCAGAACCACGCGCTGGGGTATGTGTCCACCCGGTTGAACAGCGGCTGCAGCGCCTCCTGCGTGTCGAACAGCTCGAACCGCCCCGGCTGGCCGATGATGTTATACGGCGCGTCCGCCGCGAGCCCCGACTCCTCCATCGCCTGGCGGAAACCGCTCCACCGCTCGTATACGCTGCGCGCCGCGTACACCGGGCCGACGAAGCCTATTCTCCTGTGGCCTTTCTGTATCAGGTACCGCGCCGCCGCGTAGCCCCCGGCGTGGTTCGCCGTGCACACGCACCCCACCGGCGCGTCATAGTACGGGATATCCACCGACAGGACGGGCAGCGCGGTTTGGTACAGCCCCGACACGTACGCCTCGCTCAGCACGCCTATCACCAGGAAGCCGACGACGGCCATGTCCGCGGGCAGCGCGGGCATTATCAGGCCGCCGCGCTCGGCCTGTGTCACCGCGCGCTTGATGACGACCAGGCCCAACCTCGCCGCCTCGGTATCGATGGACCAGACGATGTCGGCGTAGAAGAACACGTCGTTTTGCAGGTATTCAGGTATCACAAGGATCACGCAGCGGCTCTTGCGCTCTATCTCGCGTTCGGTGAACACACCGTAGCCCATGCCCCGCGCGGCCTCCAGCGTCCTCTCTCGCAGCGCCGCGCTGACGCCCGGCTTCGCGTTAAGCGCGAGGTAGACGGAATTCTTTGAGACCCCCAGCTGGTTGGCGATGTCCTGCATCGTCGGACGATTATTAGCCATGTATAGATTGTAATCCAATCATGTGATTCTGTCAAGCGGCGACGGCGATTTTATCACAGTAATACGCAAATAAAACGCTTGACAAAGTCGCAGTTAAATGTTAGCATATCCATAAACCGAATCCTGATTTGGGAGGTATTCACCATGAGGCTGACAAAAAGGCTGGCAGCCTTGGCAGTCGCGCTGACGACGCTCGCGGCGGCCGGACTCGCCTTCGCGCAAGGCCCCAATCCCCTTCCGGCGGACACGCCGTGGTTCAAGCCGTACGAAGAACCCGTGACGGCCAGGATCGGCGCGAGCGTCAACATCGCGCAGACGTTCCCCGAGGGGGACAGCTATTCCCACAACGTCTGGACGCGCGGGCTGCTTGAACAGCTTAACATCAACGTCGACGTCGTGTGGGAAGCGCCCGGCGGCAGCGACTACGAGACCAAGCTGAACCTCGCGATCGCCTCGAACGACCTGCCCGACATCATCCTGACAGCTAACTACGCGCAGTTCATGAAGCTGTACAACGCGGGCAAGCTGGCCGACCTGACCGGGCTGTACGAGGAATACGCCTACCCCGTCATCCAGGAGAACCTGATGAAGGACGGCGGGCAGTCGCTCAGCTGGGGCGTTCTGGACGGCAAGCGGATGGGCATGCCCGCCGAAGGCGCCAGCATGCAGCAGGTACGCCTTGTATGGATACGCGCCGACTGGCTGGAGGAGCTGGGGCTTGAAGAACCAAAGACGATGGAGGACGTGTTATCGATCGCAAAGGCGTTCAAGGACGCGGACCCCGATAACCGCGTGGGCATGCCGTTCTTCAAGGCGGTCATAGGCGACGGCATGTGCGACATCCAGGGCGTGGCCAACGCGTACGGGGCGTTCCCGCGAATCTGGATAGACGACGGCGAGGGCGGGCTTAAGTATGGCTCGATCCAGCCGGAATTCAGGAAAGCCATTGAGATTTACGCGGACCTGTACAAGGATGGATATATTGATCCGGCGTTCGCGTCGCTTGACGGCGGCAAGGTCGGCGAACAGCTGACCACGAACAAGATCGGCGTGATCATCGGCAACTCATGGCTGTCAAGCTGGCCGCTCAACACGCTGTATGATACCGACAAGGTGGACTGGCATGTGTACCCGCTGCTCATGTCCGAGACCATCGACACGCCCGTTAAGACTCAGGTCCCCGACATCAAGGGGGCGCATGTGGTGGTCCGGGCCGGGTACGAGCATCCCGAGCTGCTGTTCAAGTGGCTGAACTTCAGCGTCGCCAAGACCAACGACCCGCTGTACGCGGAGCCGTACGCCTACCACAGCGACCCGCCGGAGATCGAGCACGGTTTCGGCTACCATATGCTCAACCCGCTGTACGTTTACTACAACGACCCGATGCTCAACTTCAACACCCAGCCGCATGTGACCGCCGCCATCGATACCGGCGACCTCTCCAGCCTGACCACGGCGCATGACGAGACCCAATACGCCAACGTCAAGAAATGGTTTGACAAGGTTGAAGCCGGCGAACAGCCCAGCGGCAACGACTGGAACGCGTGGCTAAGCTGGTACGGACCGGACTCCACGTTCGCGATTATGAACCGGTACATCGCGGACGGCAGCCTGGTATACAACCAGACGTACGGCTACTTCACCGACACGATGGTCAAGGAATGGGGCAGCCTAACGTCGATGGAGAATGAGTACGTGACGCAGATTATAGCCGGGGCCCGCCCGATCGAGGACTTCGACGAGTTTGTCGAGACGTGGCTGGCGCTGGGCGGCGAAGACATCATCAAAGAGATCAACGAGTGGCACAAAGCTAAATAAAGCCGCCGCGCCGCTTTGGGAAGGGGACTCGCGTCCCCCTCCCAGCCTACCCCGGGATTAGGGACGTTTGGACATACCTTACAAGATAATGGAGCGCGACGACATGACACGATCAGTTTCCCCACCCCGCAGGCCCAGGCGTTTCGTCGACCCGTGGCTGTATGTCATGCTGGCGCCGTCGCTTATACTTATACTGGTATACGCGTATGGCCCGCTGTTCGGCCTGTCCATCGCGTTTAAGGAGTATGACATCGCCCGGGGCGTCATGGGCTCGCCATGGGCAGGGCTGGCCAAGTTCCGCTATCTGTTCAAGAATCCCAACTTCAAGCGCGTCATAACCAATACGGTCTCGCTGTCGGTGATGAAGCTGGCGTTCCGCTTCATCGTTCCGGTGACGGTGGCGATACTGCTCAACGAGGTTCGCTCTGTCCCGTTCAAGCGCGCCGTACAAACCCTGGCGTACCTGCCGTACTTCGTGTCATGGGTGGCCCTGAGCGGCGTGTTCATCAGCATACTCTCGCCGACCGACGGCGCGGTGAACGAGATCATCAAGGCCATGGGCATGAAACCCATATACTTCCTGGGCGATCCGGATATATTCCCCGGCGTTATGGTGGTCACGGACGTCTGGAAGGAATTCGGCTACGGCACGATCGTGTATATGGCCGCGCTGACAAGCATCGACCCGTCGCTGTACGAGGCCGCGGCGATCGACGGCGCGGGCCGCGCCAGGCGCGTCCGGCATATCACGCTGCCGGGCATGACCAGCATACTCGTTCTGATGTTCATACTATCCTTGGGCGGGTTGATGAACGCGGGGTTCGACCAGGTGTTCAACCTGTACAATCCGATGGTTTACAGGACTGGGGATATATTGGATACCTTCACATACCGGATCGGCATGGTCAACGCGCAGTACGACACGGCGACGGCTGTCGGGCTGATCAAGTCGGGCGTGTCGCTGGCGCTGGTATCGGGATCGTACTACGCGGCGTATAAGTTCGCGGACTACCGGATCTTTTAGGAGGCTGGCGCTATGACAGTGGAACCAACCGCCAGCGCCCGCCGTGGGATTCGAAAGAGCGCGGGCGAGCGAGCCTTTGAGATATGCAACGGCGCGATCCTATCGCTGCTGGCGCTGCTGTGCCTCGCGCCGTTCGTCCACATACTGGCGGTGTCGCTCAGCTCGTCGCAGGCGGCGACCGCGGGCCGCGTCGGGTTCTGGCCGGTGGACCTGTCGCTGAACTCGTACCAGTACGCGACGCAAAACCCGGTATTCATCAGCGCGTTTGGGGTGACAGTCCGCCGCGTGTTACTGGGCGTCAGCGTCGATACGCTGCTGGTGACGCTCGCCGCGTACCCGCTGTCCAAGACAAACCGCGAGATGCCGGGCCGGACAATACTCGCGTGGATATTCGTGACGACGATGTTCGTCGGCGGCGGGATGATCCCTTCCTACCTGGTCGTCAACGCGACGGGACTGCGCAACACGCTGTGGGCATTGGTGATCCCCGGCGCGGTCAAGCCGTTCAACATGACGATACTGCTGAACTTCTTCCGGCAGACGCCCAAAGATCTGGAGGAGTCCGCGCTGATAGACGGCGCTCCCCAGCCAAAGATATTATGGTATATCTACCTGCCGCTGGCGCTGCCAGCGCTGGCCACGCTGACCATATTCGACACGGTCGGGCACTGGAACGAGTGGTTCAGCGGACTGATATACATGGATAAACAGGTCAACCAGCCGCTGCAAACCTACCTGCGCGGGGTGATCATCCAGCCGGACTTCACGCTGCTCAACCAGCAGCAGATCGAGCTTATGAGCAAGATCAGCAGCAAGACTTACCAGGCCGCGCAGATCATGATAGCGACAACCCCGGTGCTGGCCATCTACCCGTTCCTGCAGAAGTATTTCATCAAGGGGCTTACGCTGGGAAGCCTGAAGGGTTAAGCAGGCGTGACCGCGCCGGAAGTGTTGCGCCGCGCGGCGGATGTGGTATAATCATACCAACAACCACCGCGCTGGCCGCGATTACTTACGGAAAGGGAAACATATAGTTATGTCATTCAACGGCTTGGGCATGAACCTTAGCAACCTGTCACGCCTCTCGAACGCGCTGTCGCGCTCGATCTCGGCGGAGAACATGGCCGGGGCGAAGGGCAAGGGCGGCATGGCCACGACAGAGGGCGCGTCATGGAGCGCGGCCGCGGACCTGGGACAGGGCTGGAAAACCTCGCCATGCGTACGGATCGAGGCGGGGCAGGCGTTCACGGTCGCGGATATCGAAGGCCCCGGCGCGATCCAGCAGATATGGATGACGCCGACGGGCGACTGGCGGTTCAGCATCCTGCGCGTGTACTGGGACGGCCAGGCGCATCCGTCGATCGAGTGCCCGGTAGGAGACTTCTTCGCCAGCGGGTGGGGCAAATACGCGCAGCTGTCCTCGCTGGCGGTGTGCGCGAACCCTCGCAGCGGGCTTAACTGCTATTGGGAGATGCCGTTCCGCAAGCGCTGCCTCATCACGCTGGAGAACATATCGAACGAGCGGATGACGCTGTTCTACCAGGTCAACTATACGCTGACCGACGTTCCGGACGACTGCGCGTACTTCCACGCCAGCTTCCGTCGCGTGAACCCGCAGCCGTATAAGGAGGCTTACACCATCCTGGACGGCGTTAAGGGGCAGGGCCAGTATGTGGGGACATACCTGGCCTGGGGCGTGAACAACGCGGGCTGGTGGGGCGAGGGCGAGGTCAAGTTCTACATGGATGGCGACGAGTGGCCCACCATCTGCGGCACGGGGCTGGAGGATTACTTCTGCGGCTCGTACAACTTCGACGTGAACGGCGAGTATGTCAGGTTCTCAACGCCGTATTCCGGACTGCACCAGGTGTTGAAACCCGACGGGCTGTACGAGTCGCAGCAGCGGTTCGGCATGTACCGCTGGCACATCGTGGACCCCGCGCGTTTCACGAAGGATCTGAAGGTGACGGTCCAGGCGCTGGGATGGCGCAAGGGCGGGAAGTACCTGCCGCTCCAGGACGACATATCCTCGGTGGCGTACTGGTACCAGACGCTGCCCGGCAAGCCGCTGAAGCCGCTGCCGGGGAAGGATTATCTGGAGATCATCTAAGAGGCGCAAGCCACTGCGGATTGCCCCGCCATCGCGACGGGGCAATCCGTTATGTTTCCATTCTTATCTAAACCCCGTCGGCTGCGATGGTATGTCCAGCCATTCCAACACGCGCTGGATCTTCTCATCCCAATACTTCCACTGGTGGTCGCCGGGGCTTTCCTCGTACGTGAGGTCGTAGCCCAGCGCGGTCAGGCAGTCGCGCATCGCGTGGTTAGCCTCGATGAGGAAGTCCTCCGTCCCGCACCACATGTATACGCGCGGGCGCGTGGATTTGTCCGTCAGGCGTTCGGCGACGGCCAGCAGGTCGTTGTCCGTGCCCCTGATGGATTCGGGATCGCCGAACACGTTGCGGAACAGCGGGTTCGCCTCATGCTGGCCGGCACTGGGCGCCATGTCCGCCGCGCCGGAGAGACTGGCGCACGCGCCGAACGTCTCAGGCGCGAGCAGCCCGCACTTCAACGCGCCGTATCCGCCCATGGACAGCCCGGCGGCGTAGGTATCCTCGCGCTTATCCGACAATTGCGGGAAGAACCCCCGGCATATCCCGGGCAGTTCTTTTGATATAAACGTCCAATAGTTGAGGCCATGCTTCATGTCCGTATACCATCCCAAATGGGTGGAGGGCATCACCACGGCCAGCGGCATCCCGGAGACATACCGCTCGATGGATGTCCTGCGCTGCCAGATCGTGTGGTCGTCCGACATGCCGTGCAGCAGGTACAGCGTCTTGAGCCTGGCGTACCCCTTGCCCTCCATGCCTATCTGACCCTGGGTCTCCTGCGGGATTATTACGTCCATGTTCATGGACATGCCCAGTACGTTTGAGAAGAAATCAATATGCATCAGCGCCATTCGCAGCACCTCGCTTCATGTCGGCCCACGCCGTTCCGCCGTTCTAGGGGTCCACGCCCATCGAGACCAGGAAGCCGTACGCGTCGGCCATCGCCTGGATGGAGTCGCCCAGCTCGGCGGCGTTATCCTGTTCCACCATCGCCCACCGCGCGCGCGTCTCGCGGCACGCCTGGATGATCGCGGGCCAGTCCAGGTTTCCCTTGCCTACTGTACAGATCATGTTACCGTTCCTCGCCGTGCCCAGCATATCCTTGAAGTGCACGATGTCCGCGCTGCGCCCGCGCAGGTATTTCACCGGATCGCCGCCGCCGCACTGTACCCAGAACGTGTCGATCTCAAACTGGACGTTTTCTCCGCACCGCTCCCGCAGCAGGTCGAACGCCAGCTTCCCGTCGAAACGCTGGAACTCGTGCGCGTGGTTATGATACAGTAAGCGCATGCCATGCGCGGCCAGTTTATCCGCGATGGCGGTTAGCTCCGCCGCGAACACCTCCAGGCTAGCCAGCCCGTTCTCGTAATACTTGCCGGGCATGCTGCCCAGTCCCGGGTATTCGCAGCCATAGATCTGGTGGGTTTGGACAATTTTGTCCAGATGGTCGCGCAGGTCTTCGAAAGGCACGTGGGTGCACACGATCTCAAGGCCATGCCTGTCGCACGCGTCGCGGATCACGCGCGGGTCGATGTCGCGGCCCTGGCCTGAGACCTGCACGCCCTTATACCCGATCGCCGCGATCTCGCCCATGGTTTTCCGGAACCCGTCCGGGGTCTGGCACCGCTCGCGCACCGAGTACAGTTGGGCGCCGAAGCGGAATGGTGAGCCCATAACGATTACCTCCCCGCGCGGTAAGCCCGCGCCGCGCTTAACTGGTATGGGGATTCGACGCCGGGCCGGGTTTTCCTGCGGAGAATTGCGCCGCCGGCGGTTTTATAGTATAATGATACAGGAGACGAATATGGTCGGAGGAATCTTTATGAGGATGATGATGGGACCGGGATTAAAGCGGGCATTGGCTGTCGCGGCAGCGGCGGCGCTGGCGCTGGCGGCGACAGCCGTCGGGACGCTGGGATCCTTCGCGGAGGGGGGCGGTCAGACGCCTTCATGGTTGGAAGGAGGCGGCAGCGCGGCCATGGAGGACCTGTCCGGCGAGGATGGCGAGGACGGCGAACCGGAACAGGTCGCCGCGCTGTACCGCGCCAACATACTGAACGCCGAGGACGGGCTGGGCACGGGACGCTACACGCTGGCCCTCCCCAACGACTCGCCGCTGGACGAGTCGAACCCCACGCTGGCGTCGGCGGCCATGCTGACCCGCCGGCTGATACAGCTTGACGGCTCGCTGGGCGATCCATCCGACGGCTCGCCGCTGAGCGACGTCGAGGCGACAAAGGATATTGGGGCCGCCGACGTTTACGCGGTGCTGGCCGGGGAACGATCGATATTCATATATAAGAATGGTGAGCAGGTGGTCGCCGAGGAGATGAGCGGCCATTATACCAAGATAACCTATACCCGCAACCTGAAGGGCCAGCCCGCGCTAAGGTACACGCGCGGGAACGGCAAGACCGCGCTGTTCACGTTCTCGCCGGGATGCGTAGCGCTGTTCACTGGGGATTACGTCAACCTGACGGTGGATTACGCGATGAGCGGGATGGCGGTCATGCTAGGCTCGGGCTGCCGTATCGAGCAATTCCACGTCAACTCAAAAATATTATTACACAATAGCGGCCTGGTAGAGGACGGCGACTACCCGCCGGAGGGCATAGATCTGATCGGCATCGCGCTGGACGAGGAGCGCAACCCCATCCTGATAGACAGCGGCATGTGGGCGGCGGGGCCGCGTCCCGTTCGCGGCAGGCTCTGCGCGGTATGCAAGACGGAATACAACAGCAAGGTCGTCAGCCAGTATGAGCTGCACCTCATCCACGTTTGCGACTGGCCGGATTGCAAGAACGGCGGGCAGTGGGCCAGCTGCGCCCAGGAGGGCAGCCTGTTCCATCCGTCGGCGCACGGG
The DNA here is from genome assembly GCA_031270865.1 of Oscillospiraceae bacterium. Taxonomy (GTDB): domain Bacteria; phylum Bacillota; class Clostridia; order Christensenellales; family Aristaeellaceae; genus BNUH01. Next base: position 23,907 of record JAISWI010000057.1, on the reverse strand, counting down.
CCAGCGCCATGGTGCCCGTACGGGTTATGCGCGGTGTGCTCGGATATCCGCTGCGCGTTGTGCCAGGCGGATATCGCGGCGGGCAAGCCTGACGCGAAGAACCCCTGACGGGTATCGGTTATGGTTAATATGTATAAAGGCGGGGTGAATAGATACAGCGGAAGCCGTCGGAGTTGCGCAAAAGCGGAGAAGGTCTTTATCCTGGCGATGGTAATAGTTATGGCGTTCGGCGCGTCCGCGTCGGCGGCGATCGTGTTGAACGCGCCCACGGAGCTTACGCCCGGCCAGCGGTGGGAACTGCGGGCGAAGCGCCTCAACGTCGAATACTGGACGGTGCGGTTTAATTATGAAACATTCACGGTCGCGGGGCCGAAGCTGTCGATAGCGCTGACAATGCCCGGGCTGGAGGAGGATGAACTGGCGGAGGTTGGCAAAACTGGCACCGGGCAGGCTGGAACTGGACAGGCAGACACCGGACAGCCCGAAACTGGACAGGCAGAAACTGGACAGCCCGGAACTGAACAGACCGACACCGGGCAGGCCAGAACTGGACTGACAGAAACCGGACAGCCCGGAACTGAACAGGCAGATACCGGGCAGGCCAGAACTGGACTGACAGAAACCGGGCAGGCTGAAACTGGACAGGAAGAAACCGGGCAGGCCAGAACTGGACAGACCGACACCAGACAGCCCGGAACTGGACAGACCGGACCATATAACATCATATCGACCAAACGGATACCTCTTGAGATCGAGGCTACGCTCAAGTCCGGCAAGACCGATACGGTCACGCGTGAGATAGCGTACGGCACGGCGCGGGCCGCGCTGATCGCCGAATGGATCGCGTCAATCCAGTTGGATGACGGCGCGGAGCGCAAGTCCGGCGCGGCAAGCTCGCCGGGGCAATGCAAGCATTACCTGGCGACGATGTTCGCGGCGGCGTCCGCGAAGTATGAGCTGACCGACGCGCCGGGGATCACGCTGTACATGCCCGAGCGTCCCAACGACGCGAAGAGCGGGCGCGTGGAGGGGTCGGCGTGGGTGCTGCCGCTGTTGGGCACGGGCAACCCGTTCGTCGAGGTTTCGGCGTACGACTTCGATAAGGGACGTACTATTCGCGAAAACAAACAGGCCGCGCGTACTATCCTGGAAGGCGTACAACCCGGCGACGTAGTGCAGATGATGGCGGTATACAACAACGGCGCGAGGGGAACGCACACGCTGATGGTCACCGCGCCGTATGACCCGATGAAGGACATGCTCTATTGGTGCGACTCGAACCTGAAGAACCGCTTGGTGGATGGTGTGCGCTACGGGATCGTTATGGCGTACCAGACGCGCACGTTGGAGGAGGTAATCGGCTGGCTGGCGAACCCGCTGTGCGCCGCGACGGTTTATAGGTTGGTGGATGGGATTGGGTTGAGGGCGGAGTATTAGGGGCGGGGGAGGCTTCCCTCGATGCCGACGTGGGGCGTGGCACTCCCTGTAGGGGGATTCGCGTCGCCCCCTCTGCCGCTTTGTGGGGATTCACGTCACCTCCCGTAGGGGGATTCGCATTGCTCCCTCTGTCGCCTGAAGGCGGCAGAGGGGGTGACGCTAATCCCAACAAAGCAACAGAGAGGGTTACGCGAATCCCAACAAAGCAACAGAGTAGGCGACGCGAATCACCACAAAGCTACAGATAGGGCGGTGTGAATCCCCACAAAGCAACAGAGAGGGCGATGCGAATCCCTACAAAGCTACAGAGCGGGCGGTGCGAATCCCAACAAAGCAACAGAGGAGGCGATACGAATCACCACTAAGCAACAGAGGGGGCGATGCGAATCACCACTAAGCAACAGATAGGGTGACGTGAATCCCAACAAAGCTACAGAGGAAGCGACGCGAATCCCCCAACGCAGCGACAGAGGCCCCCACCTCATCTAATACCCCGCGTAAAGATACCCATCCCCTTCAGCGTCAATCCTCTCGACATAACTAACCCGCAGGTATGGTTCCATCCACTCGCCGCTGCCGTCGCCCATCGGCATCGCGGCCAACCCGCCCGTTACCCTCACCCACTCGCCGTCAGCGATACCCGACGGGCGCAAGCCATCCGCGTCAACGCACCGGATCCCAACGGGCGTGAGGTCCGCGACACAGCAATACATCATCAGCCGCTCTACGGCGAAGTCAGCCCCCTCCGCAGACGCGTCCATCCCGTAATACATCCCGTCAACGGTGACGGTATATCCCTCGTACAGCGCGTGGTTGACGCTGATCTCGGCCATCCACGCGGCATAACTATCTTTAGAGATATCAACGATCCCGCGCCGCGCGTCCAACCCCGGCAGACTGGCCGCCTCGCCCGGAACCGGGACCTGCCCGCCCGCGCCCAGCGCCAGGTCTGACAGCGCGTTGAGCGAATCCATCGAGCGGACATCGCTGGCCGAGAGGCTGGCGAACGGCAGCAGCATCACGACAAGCGGCACGGTTATAACGAAACAATGCGCGAAACGCGATCGGTGCCTGGGCCTGAACCACCGCGCGAAACCCATCCCGCCCCATACGAACATCATCAGCGCGGCCGCCGCCAGATACGGCGCAAGCCTGGGCGTGACGAACGACAGGTACTTCCCCGACAGCAGGCAATAGGTTATCGCCGCGCCGAAACCAGTAAACGCCAGCGTCTCTATCACCGACTGCTGGTTGAGCGATCCTCCGCGCACGTTACCTCACCCCCATCCATACGGAATAGGCGTACGCCGCCGCGAAACACACCGCGCCGGTCACGGCCATGAGCCGTACAATGAACTTGCCAGTAAACCCGCAGGAGAGCATCACCGCGTTCTTGATATCCATCATCGGTCCAAACACCAGGAATCCCATCACCGCCCCGGCCGGAAACTGCCGGGCGAAGGTCCGCGCGACAGCAGCGTCCGAGGATGAGCATAGCGACAGCGCGAACGCCATGCCCATCAGGAACAGGATCGACGCCGCCCCGCCCAGTCCGGTCGGCGCGGCGGACACGTCCGGCCCCAGCGTCTGGAGCAGCGCCGCCGCGAACGAGCCTATCACCAGGTACTTGCCGACGTTTAGGAATTCCGCCTGCGCGTGCCTCATATATGCCGACAATTTATCCAGAAAGCCGGAGCGTGGGGCTAACATCTCCGAGTAATCCATTATCCCAGCCCCGCATACCGCGCGATCGAATCCCCCGGCGAGGCTCACGTTCGCCCGCATCCGCGGTATCGCGAACACCAGCCCGACCAGCACGGACGCTATCACCCCCAGCGCCACCCGCGCTATCGCGACGCCCGGGTCGCCGTTGAACGCGTACCAAGTGGACATGATGGCCACCGGGTTGATAACGGGCGCGGCGGCCATGAACGTCACCGCGACAGGCAGCGGCGCCTTCTTGCGGATAAGACTCCTGAAAACGGGTATCGACGCGCAGTCGCACACCGGCAGCAGGAATCCGCTGAATACCGCGACCAGCATCCCCAGCGCGAGGTTCTTCGGGAAACGCCGCTCGACCAGGCTCTGCGGAACGAATACCTGTATCGCCGAGGACAGCAGCGTCCCTATCAACAGGAACGGGAACGCCTGCAGGATGATCCCAAGGAAAACCGAAAAGACCGCGTTTCCAGGAAAATTAAGGGAATCCAGCAGACGCTTGCCGATGAACAGGCCGACGGTCAGCGCGGCCATGACCAGCGAGAACATGCCTATCGGCGAACGCTTGCCGTAAGCCAGCTCCTGCCGGACCACGCCAGCCGCCGATTCGGTTTCGGCGGAATACACGGGCGCGCCCGGATTAATGGCGCGGACCGCGCGTGATACCCGATCCAACGCGTCGGGCGATCCAGCGTTCCTCGCTATGACCATGTCACAGGCGGCAAGCTGCTCACGCGCCGCCAATCCAACGCCATTGAGCAGGGATTCTACGCGTTCCGCGTCCACGCAGTGCGCCACGCCTCGCAGCTTTACCAGCGGGCGAAGCTTATCGTCCAATAACAGGTTGTGCAGTTTCGTGAACGGCATGACCCCGTTCCACTCAATCCACAGCGCGGAGGGCTGTTTGGCCTTGACGCGCCCCGCTATGCGGCTGGCCGCGCCGCTTGGATCACGCTCCACCTCAATGGCGCGGATCGCCAGACGCTCGATGCCGTCGGACGCCGCCAATTCCTCCTCGCCCGACTCGAACTGGACCGCCAGCGCGGGTTGTTCCTCACAGGCCAGCATGCCGCTTAGCAGCGTCGTCTTCCCCGAATCGAGGAAACCCGTCACCGCGTAAGCGGGGACGCGCGTCATCCCGCCTCCCCAGCGAACACCGCCCGCAGTTTCTCCTGGTCAAGGCCTACGCCTATCACGCTGACCATGTTTCCGGATACATCGCATGGATCAACATGGATCTCGCCCGGCATGTACTGGACGCTCCAGTATCCCGACGGCGAGCGCAGCATCCCCTTCAGCCGGATGATGCCATCGCCGGAGGACTCGCGCATCGCGCCGATGGTCCGCGTTAACTCCTCTTTGTCGTATATCCTATCGGAATACAGCGTGAACGCGTCGAACACCTCGCCCGCCGCGTGGTTATGGTTATGTCCACAGCAACAGTTCTCGCCGCAGTGTTCGTGATCATGGTGATGGTCATGGTCGTGGTCATGGTCGTGGTGATGATCATGGTCATGATCGTGGTCGTGGTGGTGTTCGTGCCCGCGCGGTTTGGTCTCGCGCTTGACCAGAAGCGCGTTGGAATCCAGTTTATCAAGAGGTGTCAGGAAAACCCGCGCATGCATATGCAAATCCTGTATATCCTCCAATACTGACAACCCACGGTTGGGCATATCCTCCATACGGTTGAGCAGAACCACATCCGCGCTCTCCAATTGATCCACGAAGAATTCTCCAAAGTTATCCAAATACTGGCGGAAGCGCGAGCCGTCCGCGACCGTGACGCTGATATTCAGCCGCGCCAGCGTGACCAGGCGCGGGTCTTCGCAAAGCCGCTGTATGTCTGAGAGCTTGCCCACGCCGGACGGCTCTACAATCACCGCGTCGGGCTTGTACTGCCCGATAACCTCACGCGCCGCCTCGACAAAGTCACCCTGCAGGCTGCAGCAGATACAGCCGGAGTTGATCTCGCGCACCGTCGCGCCGCTGGACCGCATCAGCGCCGCGTCGACGCTCACATCCCCGAAGTCGTTCTCCAGCAGGACGATCCGCTTGCCGCCGAAGGCCTCGCGCAGCAGTTTTTGGATTAGCGTGGTCTTGCCCGCGCCCAGGAAACCGGATACGATATAGATATCGGTCATGTTAGTCCTCCCTTTCATTATGCGTGTATAGTAAATCCGCGCCGCGCTCGCCGCAGTAACCGTTCATCGCGGGGTTGTCCGTCCGGTCGCGGAGTATTCGCGGGTGCGACGCGAGTACGCGGACCACGCTGGGACGCGCCATGCTCAGCGAAACATCGTCCGCGAATAGTATCGCGTCGCGCAGGTTTCCGACCTGTTCCATCCAGTCGCGCTCCTCCGGCAGGAATTGTATCGCCGCGTCGGGCGACTCAACCGTTTCCGGCGAGTGCGAGCATATGCGGAACACGGGAGTTAGTCCTGACTCACCCTCAAGGAAGCCACACATTCCCTTGACAAATGGATAGACGCCGATAACCGCGAAACGTTCCACGCGTCGCCCGTTAATCATCAGCGGCTGACGCGCGGCTTCCGCTTTCCGGCTCAGGCGTTCGACTACGCGTGGGTTCACCGCCGCGCCAATTATGTTGGATACCCCCTCCAGCCAGTCCAGCGTTCCCTTATACCCATATGGCATACCCGAATGATACGGAGTGTCGTATTTCCCGCGCAAAAATCTCGCGGAAGGCAGCGTTTCGTCACGAATCGCTAAATTAATCGACGCCCGCGCGGTTCGACAAAAACCATCTTTGCCGCCTCCCCACGGAAGCGCGGCGTTCAGCTTCCAACCGAACGCCTCCTCCATGAGACGCGCGATCTCCGCCGCGTCATCCCTCGCGCCGTACGCGTCCGGGGATACGCCAAGGATGTTGAACGTCCCCGGGACGCTCGCGGCGTCTTGCGCCATGGCCTCAACCAGCGCGTCCATAACGATCCGAAGCCCCAGGCTGAAGTCGCTGTGGAAGTCGCAATGGTCGATCGGTATCAGCCGCGCGGATATCTCGCCCCGCATATCCGCGCATAGCGCTGTAATATCAGCGCCAATGAGCGACGACACGGACGATCCCAACACAGCAAGATACTTGGGTTTGTGCAATTCATCCAACTCGCGAATGGCCGACGACAGCGCGGACATGTCGCCCATCACCACCGCGTCCTGATCCATATGGGTGGTGTACAGGCCGCGCGTCCCCTGCATGCCCAGCGAGCGCAAAGCCTCCATGCTATAGTGCGTTGTGCCCGACGGCCCATACTCCAAAATCATCAAGTCTCCTAAAGACAGCAGCGCCCACAGCGCGCCCATCCGCTCGGACGGCGCGGGCAGGTACCTAACCAGCCGACGCTCACGCATCGCGCATCGCCTCCATCAATAAATCGAGGATGGCGCAAGACAAATCGAAGCCAGCCAGATCGCCGCATGTATCCGACGTCACCTGCGCGATGCCTTGCGCTTTAAGCGACCGCCCATCCTCATGTCCTATATATAAACGCGGCTGAAGCTGGCCGTACAACGCGCGGATGGGCGCGAGGTTAGCCGATCGCGTCACGTATGGATCAAAGCCCGCGCGGAGGATCGCCTCGCGCAGCGGCTCATCCTCATCCTTCCAGTCGCGCGTCTGCATCAATACCGGCTCCATGCCCAGCCGCGCCAGGAACGCGACGAACGCAAACGCCGGGATCGTTGTGTTGCCGTATATGAACCGCTGTCCACGCAGTACGGCGCGGGCCTCGATGGTTTTCTTACGCGCGTTCGCGTATTCGCCGGCCAGCGTTGGCGGCGCCGCCGCGTCCAACTGGCTGAAAAGCGCGGCGTACGCGTCGTTCACGCGCTCGGGATCGACCTCGCGCGGGAACATTACATATGGGATGCCGAAGCGTTCCTTCAAGCGTTTGGCGTACGGCAGCGCGATCGCGTCCAGCACCACGTTGGCCTTTGCCCGCGCCGCGCTCCTCAAGTCGCTAATGGAACACACGGAGGAGGGCAGCCGCGTCCGGACACGCGCGCCCGCTGACTCCAGCGCGGCGATCAGCTCCGCGCCTTCGGACTGCCCCAGCCGCCCGCCCAGCAGGTTCACGCCGGAAGGCTCCCGCTTGGGCGGTTCGGCCAGTTCCGCGCACGCGGCTAGCGTACGCTCCATGCCCGCCAGATGATTCTCGCAGATGAAATGTTCGGTGTGGATAACCAGCACCGGCACGCCCGTCTCCGCCTCTGCCTGCCGGCCCACGCTCTCGATGTCCTCGCCCGTGATCTCTATCAGGCATGTGGTGATGAGGAAAACCGCCGCCGGGTTCCGCTCCAGTATAACCTCTTTCAGTTCATTCGCCAGCGCCTCGCCGCATCCCAGCGCGATATCGTTATGGTTTAGCGTGAATGATACGCACCGGCCGTCAATACCGCCGAACCCCTCGCGCCTGATCGTGAAATCCTTTGTGTAATATGTACATTCCTCCGGGCCGATCACGAGCGCCAGCGCGTCCGATATCCCCGCCAGGACCATCGCCGCGCCGAACAGCGGACAGTGCGCCCCGGGGAATATCGCGCGCGAGAGCGGGGGTATGTCGCGCAGTTTATGGATTCCGGACAGCCGCTTCAGTCCGCTTAATTTATCCAGTGGGGGCATAACAAGCTCCTTCCTATTTATTATAATAATATAATCCTAGGTAAGCCCGTCGAACGCGACCAGCGGGCACGCCCTGCCCTCCACCGGGACGACGCGGGCATTCACGCGGTATACCTCGCGCAGCATCGCGGAGGTTATCACCTCGCGCGGCGTTCCATGCGCGTATATGCCGCCGTCGACCATCACAACCACCTCGTCGCTGATCTCGTAGGCCTGCGCGATGTCGTGCAGAACCAGTATGACGCCCATGCCCAGGCTTCGGTTGAGGCGGCGCAGCAGCTGCGCCAGCCCTATCTGGTGCTGGATATCCAGATATGTAGTCGGCTCGTCAAGGAAGAGCATGCGCGGCTGCTGCGCCAGCGCCGCCGCGATGTAAACGCGCTGCTTCTCGCCGCCGGACAGTTCGCGCACGCCGCGCCCGCGCATCCCAAGCACGCCCGTTTCCTCCATCGCCCACTGGACGATCTCGCGGTCCCTGGGCATGCTCCGCTGCATGAAGCCCTGGTGCGGAATCCTGCCGCAGGAGACGAAGTCCTCCACGGTGATTTCGGGCGGGGCCAGCCTTACCTGCGGCAGGTATGACAGCTTCCGGGCGAGAGTCCGGGGACGCATGCCCCGCAGCGGCTGCCCGTCTATCTCGATGGTCCCGCCGCCGCGCAGAAGCCCGGTCAAGGCTTTGAGCAATGTTGACTTGCCGCAGCCGTTAGGCCCAAGGAATGTCGTGACGCCCTGCCCGTCGATAGTGATTTCCAAATCCGGTATAACCACCCGCCCGTCATAACCAACGGATAGTTTACTCGCGGCTACGATCATGGCCGATCCTCCAAACATAATTCGGAATATTGCCAGCCAACTTGAAAACACGGCATCCTCGCGAGTCTTTCCGCCCCTCGATTCGGCTCTCGAGTCGGTTTTGCGTCGCCGTCTCGCTGGCTTTCGTCAGACGCGGCTTTGCGCAAAACCGCGCTGCCGCTCAGTCGGCGGACCTCCAGCCCGCCTTCCTCCCTCGCCTTAGCGAGGGGCAAAACCCCTCGCGCGTCTGTTCGAGTTTTCAAGTCGGTTGGCTATAAAGCGCCTGTTTAATTATAATCGCTGAACTACATGCCCGTCCGCTTGCGCCGGCGCAGCAGGTACAGGAAGAACGGCCCGCCCAGTATGGACATAACTATGCCGACGGGTATCTCGACAGGGGCGACGACCGTCCGCCCGGTCAGGTCGGCCAGCAGCACCACGCACGCGCCCAGCAGCATCGCGGCTGGCAGCATCCTCTTATGGTTCGCGCCGACGGCCATCCGCGCCACATGCGGCACGATCAGGCCGACAAACCCTATTATCCCCGCCACCGAGACGGTCGAGGCCGCCAGGTACGCCGCGATCCCGGAGAGTACCACGCGCGTCCTGCCCACCCTTATCCCCAGGTTCCGCGCCACCTCGTCGCCCAGCTGCAGCGCGTTCAGGCTCTTTACGCTCAGCGCGGAGCACAGTATGCCTATCGAGCCATACGCGGCCATCACCCGGACCTGCGACCAGGACTTCGCGGAGAGGCTGCCGTTCATCCACGCGAGCACGCCCTGCAGGTCGTCCGCGTTCATCAGCATCAGGAAGGATGTCGCGCCGCCCAGCATCGCGTTGACCGCCACGCCCGCCAGCACTATCCGGATTGGATCGGCCCCGCCTCGCCACGCCATGGAGTATATCGCGGCGCACGCGGCCAGCGCCCCAGCGAACGCGAACAGCGGCACGGACCGCGACGCGGCGGGCATTATCAGGAACACAGCCGTGGCGACCACGCTCGCGCCGGAGGATACCCCTATGACGCCCGGGTCGGCCAGCGGGTTATGCATGACCGCCTGCAGGATCGTGCCGGCCGCCGTCAGGCACATCCCGATGAGGATGGAGAGGATCACGCGCGGCAGGCGTATGTCGATGATGATCGCGCGGATGGGGCTGCTGGCGTCTAACAGCGAGGAGAGTATCTGCCTCACCGTGAATTTCGCGCTGCCCACCCTCAACGCCAGCAGTGATAACAGGCAGATCGCCGCGATCAGCGCCGTCAGGCATACGCGCGTGTCCAGTGTCCGCCGCTCCTGGCCGTCCCGCATGGTTCCCCTCCTTATGGATGTATTATGCCGTTATGTGAATATAATCGCGCCGGGATAAGCCGCGTCGTCCCGGCGCGTGGCCGCGCTACGGGTTTTGCGAAGATTCCTCCAGAAGATCCATCAGCGCGGTGAACTCCGTGAGCACGTTAAGCCCGCTGGCGTGCGAGTACTTGGCGCCCATGTATACCACGCGATCCTCCGCGACCGCGTCCAGTTTTCCCCAAACGGAGCCGTTCTCCTTGAACGCGTCCTCATACATGGCCCGCGCGTCGGCGGGGTCCGGAGCGGAGGGCACGGTCACGAATACCGACTGCGGGTTGGCCAATATGAGGTCCTCCATGCTGATGGGCAGCGACGAGGCCGGGCCGTTCGTATCGGCTATGTTCGTATAGCCCATCATGTCCAGCATGCCGCCCAGGTAGGACTGGCTGCCCTGCATGTACGCGCCGGGGTTGGAGAGCAGCACGGCGGCGGTCCTCGCCTCATGGCTGGCCTTGTACCGCGCGGCCCTCGCCTCGACCGCGTCGAAGTCGGCCATGATCCTGTCCGTGACCTCCGTCTTGCCGAACGCCTCGCCCAGCAATCGGATCATCTCGCGGATGTCGCCGAACGTCACGCTAGGCCCCGAGAGCGTGTAATAGCACGGGATGCCGAACTCCTCCAGCGCCTTGCCGGTGGTATCGCGCTTTCCTGTGGAAAGTATAACGAAATCCGGCTCCATCATCATAATGCCTTCCATGTCTACGGTGGTTCGGTCGATGGGCAGCTGTTCCGCCGCGAGGCCCTCCGGCCACTGGTTAAGCTGCGATACCGGCACCGCCAGCATGTCTATACCCATCTCGTACATGGCGAGCACCGGGTTCGGGGTCATGACGACGATTCGTTCCGGTATCTTATCGAGGAACAGGCCCTCGCCGAACTGTTCGGCCAGCGATTCCGGATAATACAGCGAGAACGCCGCCGGCCGCCCGGTTTCAGCCGTCACGCCGGCTGAAAAGGCCAAAGCCAGCGCGAAAAGGGCGATGGTAACGAAAACCTTACCTGTTGATATCCTGCCTGATGGTTTCATGCCGCGATACCTCCGTCCATAATGGTTTTTGCCAATTGCGCGTACACGCCGCACAGCGGCGAGTCGGGGACCGTCTCGAACACGGTGCCGCCGTAATCCTCCGCGCGTTGAATGTCCGCGCTTCGCGGAATCTCCGCGACCAGCGGGATATTCAGCTCGCGGCACGCGTCCAGCACGACGCCGCGCTCGTTGGGTATCTCCTTGCGGTTGAGTATCAGCCCGCCCAGCCGGGCGTAGCCATGCCCGGCGAAGCCGCGCACCGCCTGCGCGATGTTGCCCGCCGCGTAGAGCGACATCATCTCGCCCGAGGAGATGATATATACCTCCTGCGCGTAACCTCTCCTGATGGGCATGGCGAACCCGCCGCACACAACGTCGCCCAGCACGTCGTAGAGCACGACGTCCGGCTGGTATATCTCGAACACGCGCAGGGCCTCCAGCTTCTCAAACGCGCTGATGATCCCGCGCCCCGCGCACCCCTGCCCAGGGGTTGGCCCTCCGGCTTCGACGCACAACACGCCGCCGTAGCCTTCGTTTACGAGATCACGCGCGGCCAGGTCGTCCTTCCTGGCGCGAATCTGTTCCAGCACTGTGGCGACGCGCCGTCCCCCGGTCAGGTTCTTGGTGGAATCCGACTTGGGGTCGCAGCCGATCTGGAGCGCGCGGTAACCGGCGCGGCACAGCGCGGCGGACACGTTCGCCGCCGTGGTTGATTTGCCAATCCCTCCTTTCCCGTAAAAGGCGATCTTGCGAAGCGGTTTTGCGCTCATTGGGTTTCCATACCTCCTTAGGCGAGATATTGGGCTTGAGGCTGATGTTACCATGTTATCCAGCGGATAGACAAGGGGTTTTAGCGCGTCTTTAGGTTTCTTTAGGGGATTGGATGGAATGCGAAGAAACTTGAATTATCATAAAACTTTATGGGTAAAAGGCATGCTTTATGTGGCATGCCTGTGTTTATAGCGGGTGGGGTTAGTGTCGCCTTCTCTGCCGCTGTGGTGTCTTCTCCCCTAAAGGGGCGACAAAGGGGGCGAGACGAATTCCACATCTGGAGGCGGAGAACGAGACGAATCCCACTGCGGGAGGCAGGGAGAGCGAGACGAATCCCACGTCAGGAGATATCAAAACCCCTCCGGGTACAGGCAGTCCAGGCACCAGCAATACCCGCACGGCGTGTAGCCTTGCGCCTGCGCGGATGCCAGCGTAGTCGTCCACAGGCTTTCCATGGACCCGCATCCGCAGTTCGGGTCGCTGTGGTATACGCCGTCCGACGATATGTAGGCCGTCATCCCCGGCGGGTACGGCGCGCCCGACTGCGTCTGCGCGGCGGCAGTCGGCGACGCGTTGGACGCGTGGAGCCGCGCCTGCCGCGACTTAGCCTGCGCCGCCTGTTCCAGCTGATCGATATACCGCGCGTTCTCCTCGTCCGTCATCTCGTCGATGAGGTCGGCGCGAACGAATCCAGCCTTGCCGCCGATCGCCGCCTCAAGCCATTTCACGCCGTTCTTATCGTTTTGTTCGCCTGTAATCTCTATAACCGTGCCCGATATAGGGACTTTTACGGTTATCGCAGCCTTTTGATCCGGTTTTTTTCGAATGTTCACGCCCTTGATATTGGTTTTGCCGTAACGCGGGGCGTCGTCTTCTTCGGCGGCGTCCTGGGTAAGCCACGCGGGTAGGATCCCGCCAGCCGCGCCTTTCGCTTCGGAGGCAGCCGCGCGGCGGGGCGACGCGATACAAAAGAGCAGCAGGACGCTGAGCGCTATAATAACAGGCCGACTATTGTTATTTTTCATAACCACGCCCCCTTATCCTAATCAGGTCTTAGACAGACGACAAGCCCGCGATGTGTTTTCGCCGCCCGTCAAGGCGGCGGTTGGATGCTTGGAGGATGCTTGGAGGATGCTTGGAAGAAAGCGCGGAAGGCTGCTCCAGCTTACTAGACGCGCCTACACGGTCGGCGAAAACACAAAGGAAAGGCCGTTATCCAATATTAAACCAGCGTCGCGGCGGCGGTTGGCGAACCGTTCCAGTAGGAACGGCCCGCCTTCCGCGCCGCCTAATCAAACCCGCGCGGCTATCGGCTTACGCCTACCGCAGCGCTTCCCTCAGCGTCTCGACGTTGTTCCACATCACGTCAAGGTAGGTTACGCCGTTCTCGAAATCGTCCTTGGTGACGTTGTGCGCGGAGTGGAGTTCCAGCTTTACGGCGCCTGTCGCCTCGCAGATGGTATCGGCGATCTTGCCGCTTGACAGCTCGATGCTGAACACGACGGGGATCTTCTCCTCGTTCACCTTGTCGATCAGGAATTTGATGGTCGCGGCGCTGGCCTCGGTCTCGGTCGAGCATCCGCTGAACGCCGCGAAGTACGTCAACCCGTACGCGTCGGCGAAGTACCGGAACGGGAACCTATCGCCGAATACGATCGTCTTGCGCGAGGCGCCGTCCACCACGCCGCGGAACGCGGCGTCCAGCTCGTCCAGCTGGGCGAGGTAGGCGGCGGCGTTGGCGCGGTAGGTTCCGGCGTTGTCGGGATCGAGCGCGGACAGTTCCTCGGCGAAGCGGGCGACTATAAGCTTCGCGTTCTTGGGAGAGGTCCAGACGTGCTCGTCCAGTTCGGCTTCCTCGCCCTCGCGCTCGTGGTCGTGGCTGTGGGCACCGCTGTCGTGGCCGATCATCTCATCGGCGATCTCGTCTGTTGTAAGGCTTGCCGGGTAGTATGTCGGGTATATGGTCGAGTTGTTGACGAGCGCGTCATAGTCGTCGCCCATATACAGGTGGAAGTGCTCAACGACCGTCGGCTCTATCAGGTGATCGCTGTAGAGGATGTAGCGCGGGGCGCCGTTCGTCTCCCCGACGGCCTTGAAAGCGTAGCGCACCCACCATGTGCCTTCGAAGATGCGCACGGTCCCCATATACTCATACCGCGCGGAAACGGTCTTGTCCTTTGTATAGAAGGTGATGGACTCACCCTTGATGACCAACCTGTCCACGTCCGTGTTGTAGTTATACAGCGCGGCCTCCTTGTATTCCTCGGGGGTCTTGGCGTCGTTGGCGGCGTTCTTCGCTTCCCACACCTTGTCGAGCGAGCCGTCGCCGATATACGGGTATAACGACTGCCAGTCGCCGTTCCAGTCGACGAGCGACGGGCGGTCCTTGATTAGGTATTCGTCGGCGTAGGCCAGGCCGCGGGAGACGTATTCTTCCTTAGTAAGGCCAAGCATCGTCATCTTGATCTCGGCGTCGGACGCGCCAGCCGCGACATAGAACGTCGACCAGGACTCAACCGCCATGATGTCGTCTACGTCGTCGCCGTACTTGAAGTGGGTGTGCGCCACGCCCTCGGAGCCGTGGTCGTGCGCGTCCTGCGCGTCGGCGTTGCCGATGCCGTGGTCGTTGAACATCAGGTAGCCGGGCATGCCCGGCGTGCCGTCGGCCAGCTTCAGGATGTACCACGCGGAGCTGGAGGTCGGGCGGAACCCGTCATACTCATACAGCGCGGACACGCCGTTGAGCGTCGCCACGCCGTTGTAGAGGCTGAACTCCGGGTAATCGGAGCGCAGGCGGTGTATCGTCGTGTTCCTCTGCGCGTCGAACTCAACCTCGTTGGCGTTCGCGTTGTTCTGGATATACTCGTTGAGCGCGCCGTCCTCGACCAGCGGCAGGATTGATTTCCACTCGCCGTCGAAGTCGCGGATCGGGCGGTCCCTAATGGCCGACGGGTCGAACACGGTCTCTTCCTCTTCCTCGTGCTCGTGTTCCATGCCCTCGACGATCTCCTCCTCAACCGCGTCGACGATGTCCAGCATCGCGAGGGTATCGGGGGCCGCGTCGCCCATCGAGCTTAAGATGCGGTCGACCCAGGCGTCGTTCTCGCCGCCGGCGTAGAGCATAAGGTCGGCGTTCTGGATGTCGATGATGTCCCGGGGCGAAGGCTCATAGGAATGGCTTTCGGCGGCGGGCGGTAGCAGCATCTTCAGGTCGACCAGGTCGCCCGCGATCTGGCGGATATAGTCGTAGGGCGGGAAGTTCGTGGCGACGATGCTGACCTTGTCAGCCGCGTAGGCGGGCGCTGATCCGGCGGCGAAGAAGGTGACCGCCAGCGCGAGCATAACCATCATGGATATAGCGCGTTTCATGTAATGTTCCCTCCGACACGTTTTATGAATACCACGGGGCGCGAAATTATCAAGCCATAATGTTTCGCGCTCAGGGATTCAGGCGCGTCTTCAGTGAAAACAGCGTGACGGACTGACGCGCCCGCGCGGTGAACCCCGCGGGTTTCGGCGGCAGGGAGAGCAAGCGGGTAAGCTCCGCCGCGAACATCGCCAGGCACAGGAGTTTCAGCAGCGCGTGCGCGTTCAGCGCGGCCAGGCAGAAATCGCAAGGATCGATCCCGTTATGCGGCTTCGCGCTGTCATGGCTGCGCGCGTGCGCGAGCGGAACCGCGCCGGCCAGCAGACACAGCGCGGCCAATATCGCGGCCAGCGCCAGCGCCTGCGTCCTGATATGCCGCGAGTTGCCCATGCGATCCATTGCGTCGTCCCCCTTTCGCGTAAGCTGTGGACCGGGCGCTTCATGTCGTATAAGCTTGGTCCATGGCGATACGATAACACGGCTGTCACATCTTGACAATAGGTTTTGTCGCTTCTTCAGGTTTCTTTGGAAATGGGGAACGCCCCCTGTGCCGTCTTATCGGCAGAGGAGGCGAACCCAAAACGCCTCAGGTATCAGGGACCTGACCCGCCGTCACTGCCAGGAATTCAACTGGCTGACGTCGATAACCAGGGGCTCAAGCTTGAACGAACCTATCACGTCTAAGAAGCTCCTGAACTCGAAGCGGACGTTGTCGTTGAGGTTGAGGTATATGACGCGGTTTCCGGCCAGCTCGTTGTTGGTGTCCAGGCCGCCTAGCTCGACCTCGCGCATGGTCGGCTGCAAGTCATTGATGACAGCCCAGAGCGAAGCGTTGGGCGTTCCGGTGATATTCTTTACCTCGCTGTCCCAGTTGACGAGGTAGTATCCGCCGTCTTTAGCGATCAAGGTCCTGTTGTCGCTATCCAACTCGATGCCAAGTCGGCGGCTGACGTTGGTATCGGGGCTGAAGGTGACAGAGGTTATAACGTTGTTGTACACGACCAGGGATGGATCGACGCTACCCAGCTTGCCGTCGAAGTACGACGTGACGAAGTCCGCGCCATCCATACCTGTTGGTCCAGCGGGGCCGGTATCGCCTTTGGGACCCATCGGCCCAGTCGGACCTATTGGACCCATCGGACCCATTGGCCCAGTCGGGCCAACCGAGCCATCCAACCCATCAAGTCCAGTCGGACCCATCGGACCCATCGGACCCATCGGTCCTTGCGGTCCTTCCAGACCAGTCGGGCCCATCGGTCCTTCTGGTCCCTGCGGCCCGGCTACGCCTTGCGGACCTTGCGGACCCATTGGTCCAATAGGACCCATCGGACCCATCGGTCCCTCAGCGCCAGCGGGGCCTTCCGGTCCAACGCAGCACGCGCAGCGCGAACGCTTGACGCGGCAATGGCGAGGCTCAAACCTGATCCTGGGCGGCGGCATTGGCGGAACCATCGGCCAGGGCAGCATATAGATAGGCGGGAACATGGGCGCCATCGGCGGCGCGGGCGGATGCGGAGGCTGCTGCGGCGGCGCGTATTCGCACAGCCAGCGCGAGCGATCCATGTTGCGCTTTGATACTTCCGCGAACTCCATGGCCCAATACTCTCTCGCGTTCCCTTTCATATAATCGAGGTCCGTGGCTTCATAGCCGCGCTCATACGCGCGGCATGGGGCGGGCGCGTATGGCCAGCGCGCGCTGTATTGGTTATAGTACGAGTTCATAATCGCGCTCCTATATTCAAAAAGCGGTCGCGACAGCGGAGCGGGGTTTGGCCCGCGCCCGGGACGCGCCGCTGGTCAAGACAATGTCGGGGGAGGGGGATGGGGTAATGGGGACGTTTCCGTCAGTCGGCGTGGCAGCATTTTGGAATCAGCCGGTACGCGCCCAGCAGAGCGGACCTTACCCGGCACATGCCGCCGTCGCCGAGGATCGTCAGGTATATGGCGTCGTTCCTGTCCAGCGGCTTCGCGCGGATTGCGTACGCGTAGTACGCGTTGCTTATGAGGCCGCCGTCCGGGTCTAGGCTGTCGCAGTATTGGGTGAAGTCGGGCATGCCGGCTTTAGTCCAGTCGCTGTTGATGTCGCGCCCGTCGTCCGGGCTGTCCGCCGGGCATCCGCGCCGCCTTACGTTGAGCTTTACGGAATAATCATACTCCCCTCCGGCGAAACCCTGCAGATTGGCGTCGATATAGTAAGCTATTACGTACAGTCCCGGCTCCTCTACGCTAAGTTCGGTTTTGGCGCGGTTCATGGGCAGTCGGAAGCAATACGAGCATGAGAAACTGACGACGCCGGGCTTATCATAGGGAATGGTCATGACAGGCCGGCACAGCGCGGCCGCCGCGCCGAACACGGGGCAGTAATCCGGGCAAGTGGATTCAGGTTCCCGCGGCTGAATCCACCCATCGCTGTCCCCGGGGCAGTGGTAGGCGCTCACGCGGCGGCCTCCGCCTGGCAGGGCGCGAGCCTCCATAGCCCGAGCGCCGCCAGCCTCACCCGCGACAACCCGTTCCCGACGACCGACAGCCTCACGGCGTCGCCGCTGTAGAGGATCTTCCTGCCGGAGTATGACGCGAAGCTATACCCGCCTGTATTTTTCCAGTCGGCGTTGAGTTCGGGCGGGTCACACTTGCCTTTATCCGGGTTTTGCCTTACGATATCCAGCTTGGCGGCCATTTTCTGCCAACGGTTGAGGCTGCGCTCGATATAGTAAGCCACTGTATACAGTCCCGGCTCCTCGACGAGGAAGGCGGTCTTCCCGCGGTCCATCGGCAGGTAGAAGCCGTATGACGCGTCGAAGGCGACGCGGTCCGGGTTATCCATGTCGATAGTCTTGGCGCGCTGGCATAACGCGAGCGCCACGCCGAACACGGGGCATCCATCCGGGCAGTGGTATCCATCCTCCTGGTCTTGTATCCGCCTGTCGCGTACTAGACAATTACTCACTCCGGGCTCTCCTTTCGAACCTATGGACTGATTATGCCTGTATCACTTTTAGGTTAGGACGCGGGGGCGGGGATAAGGATGACGCCCCCGCAGTCGCTTGTGGCTGGATTCGCGTTGCCTCGTCTGTTGCTTGTGGCGGGATTCTTGTCGGCCCGTCAGTCGCTTGTGGCGGGATTCTTGTCGCCCCCTATGCCGCCGCGCGACAGAGGGGGCGGCTTTAGTGGTTCAGTGGCATTTGTGCTTGGGCGTCATTCGTATTGGTAGTCGTTTGGGTCGGCTTCGGGGGCATTCTGGCTCAAGTAGTTTTGAAGAATGTCCGGGAGCGAATCCTTTAGTAGGGCGGGGAGGACGGCGCTGGCGATTTCACTCAACGGGCCGCTTAGCAGACTGGTGGCTATGGTCTTCACAGCGCTTATTATGCCGCCTGAACCATATCCACTGGGTAGCAGCGGGCTTCTGAAGTCAATCGCTGGCAGTCCACCAGGCGGGATGCAATTGCAGGGCATCAACCGGACAGCGGCCAGTGCCGCGAGGGATACCTTTAAATCTATTGACGGAGACTCCTGCTTAGTGATTATCGACAGATCTATTTTATCGCCTTTGTTTAAAAACTTAATATATGCTGCCCATATAACTACTTTGTTATTATCATTAGTCCAATCATTATATTTAGTCGATTCAGGTTCAGTCCCCGGGTCACCGCACCTTTGGATATTAAGGTTAGCGGTTAAATTTTTTGCAGTATCAGTATCATTCGGCGGCTTGGCCGCGATATAGTATGCGACAACATATAACCCAGATTTCTTCACGCGGAATTCAGTCTTGCCGCGATTCATGGCCATATTGAAACCATATGAGGCATCGAATCTGAAGTTATAGGGCTCATCCTTTGTTACTGGCTGTGCGTTCCGCTGGCCCATTTTAGCGGCAATGCCGAACACAGGGCAGTAATCCGGGCAGCAATCGCCGTCGGGGAAGCCATCCCAAACGTCGTCATCGTCCTGTTTGATCCACTTGTCGCAATCATGGCAGCAAACAGGCTTCGGCGGAGTAGGCGGAGGGCCTGGAGGTGTCGGGGGGCACGGCGGGCACGGCGGGGGGCCGGGAGGTGTCGGGGGGCACGGTGGACACGGATGTCCGGGGTCGGGGCAGTTACACATTACACAATCTCCTTTATCACCTTTGGGGCCTGCGGGTCCAGTCTCGCCTTGCGGACCTTGCGGGCCAATGGGTCCAGTCTCGCCTTTCGGACCTGGGCGGCCTGGTTCGCCCGGGCGTCCATTTCTGCCAGGCGCGCCGTCAGCGCCAGTCGCGCCGGTGGCTCCGGTAGCGCCTGCGGGTCCGGTGGCTCCAGTCGCGCCTGCGGGTCCGGCAACGCCAGTAGCGCCTGCGGGTCCAACAGCGCCAGTCGCGCCTGCGGGTCCGACAGCGCCAGTCGCGCCAGGGGCTCCGGGAAGACCAGTCGGACCTTGCGGCCCAGTGCAGCCCTGCAGCCATACCCAAGACCCACAGCCGCGAAGCTCTTCAGGCGCTTGTTGTTCAGTAACAGTATAATCCAGCGCGACAGGCGCGGCGGCCTGCGCTATGGGCGCGATGGGCTGCGCCGCCTGCTGGATAGGCGCGGCCTGTACCGCGAACGCGGCGGGCTGCGCGACCGGATACGCGGCAGCTGCCGGGATCGTCTGCGCGACGGGCGCGGCTGACATGGGCACAACGGCGCGGGGCGGGACCGGCTGTATATTCAGGGGCTGCCAGTTGCTCGGCTGCCAGTTGAATGGCTGCTGGGTCGACTGCGTGAACGCGGCGGCCCCGGCAAACCTATTTACACCGCCGGCAGCGGCGGGAGCGAAACCGGATTGGATCAGGCGTCCGCCGATCCGCGCGTCGATCGGTGCAGGGGCCGGGGCAGCCTGGTCGATCGATCCGGTCGTAAACGGCAGCGCGTTGACGTTGCCTTGGGTAAAAGCCCATTGGCTATAATTAGGGTTCATCATAAGTCTCCTTATCTGGAAGCGTCGGGCCGAAGCCCGC
Source organism: Oscillospiraceae bacterium (assembly GCA_031270865.1). Taxonomy (GTDB): domain Bacteria; phylum Bacillota; class Clostridia; order Christensenellales; family Aristaeellaceae; genus BNUH01. Next base: position 3,825 of record JAISWI010000057.1, on the reverse strand, counting down.
GTATCATATCCGGTACACACTCACCATATGCGTAAGAAGGGTTATAGGTTCTGCGGTACGGGGGGTTTTTGAAGAATTCACGGAGGGTGGGAATGACGATTGGGTGGGGGGCTATGTCGCTGGGACAAGGTTACTCTGCCATTGTGGCGGCGTTCGCCCCACCTTCCTCTGCCGCTGTGGCGGCGTCTCCTACTAATGGGGCGATAAGAGGGTTGGGACGGCATGGAGTAGGCGCGTTATGCGCCGTCCGTTCCTGTCCCGCACGTAGCGGCGTTCCTAGCCTCCTGGTCGTCCCTCTAGGGGAGATGTCACCGCAGTGACAGAGGGGGCGAGGCGAGTCCCACTACAACGCAAGAGGGGGCGACGCAAATCCCCCCGTGAGGGGCAGGGCACGCCTTCAACTACCCTTGAGGCGGGATTGGGAACGGTTCCTTTACTCCCGCGGCGTCGTCCGCGCCCGCGCCTACGCCAGCGTCTTAACGCAGCTCTCAACGGCGTCGGGCAGCGGGCTAAGGTAGTCATCATACCCGCTCGTCAAGTCCGGGTCCAATATGGCATTCTCCGACGCCGTTTTGCCGTCGATGGTGACGCCGCCGTATTTGCCGATGACCATTGTTGGGGCGGGGGATGGCAGCAGCCAGCCGCTGGCGTTTACAGCTTCCAGGGTATACGTGCCGGGCGCCAGGCCGCACAGGGCCACCTTCCCTTCCTCGTCGGTGGTTCCCGTGGCTTTTACCTCGTTGCCCTCCTTCACATTGAGCGTGATACCCTTGGCCGGAACGCCAGACACGCGAGACCTGAAGCGCAGGCGCTTGTTGAAACAGGCGATGGACCTATCGCACGGATTAACGAACACTACCCTCCCGCCCATGTTTCCGGCGCACCCCGCGCACGTGGGATCATCCCTTGTATCCATATCGTAATTATCGGACGAGTAGCCGGACGCGCCGGCCAGGTTCACGCCGTGGGGCTTATCAGGCCCGTAGCGCGGGTCGGATGTCGATACCACGCTGAAGTTATAGTTGAGCGTCCCGTCGGAGTCGGTATCGATGCCTTTGAGATTGGTGCCGGGGTCCGCGTAGTTGCCGCTGAGCGTGATGACGGATTCATACGACGGGTTGTGGGTGACGGAGCCGGGTATCACAACCGTCCGCGCTATGCGGTAAACGTATTGCGCCGCCTGGATAGACGGGGCTAGCACCGTGTTCGCGCTTACCAGCGCGCTAAGGTTCGAGGAGGAGCTTTGGTTTACTAAGGCCATGCCAAGGACGCCCCCCGCGCCGTATACGGACGATTGGACGCTTACTCCGCCGCCGACGCGGTTGTCGCGTATTGTAACATTGAGCGTGGAGCCTGTCTCCTGGTCCACAACGCCGACGATGCCACCGGCGCCCGCGTATGAGAAAATGGTATACTGGTTAGGGTCGGCCACAACCTCGTTGTAGGCAATAAGTAGCGTGCCGGGGCCGTATACCCTGCCGATAATGCCGCCTACGCCGACAAGATCCTGGTTTGGGTTACCTCCTTGGATGTTGCGCGTGTTCCTGCACGCCAGCACCAGCGATACCCCGAACAGCACCCCGGCGATCCCTCCAAGGAGACTGCCGGCTGGTCTAGCGCCGGTAGGCGCGGTTACGCTGCCCGCGTTCAAACAATCCACGATAACGCTTGAGTAAGCCCCGCCGGCTATCCCGCCGAAGTTGAAGTAATTGCCAGACCCGCCGTTGTAGACGACTATCTCCCCCCTGTTCACGCATGATCGGAACCCGGAGTTGGTGGCTCTGCCGCATAAACCGCCACAGTCCTGGCTGTACGCGCGTATGGGGCTTCCTTCATTTGAGCATGAGTTGAAGCAGCATACGTTCGCGTCCCCGGTTATGCCGCCCACCCAGAATCCCCCAAGCACCGCAGCCCTGTTGCCGCAGCGCAGGAATTTTCCGTTAGCGCACGACCCGACAAAGCCTCCTACGTAGAAGGCGCTTGCGCTTACCACGTTAACGCTCCCCGTGACATAACAGTTTGTGAATGTAACGATGTTGGTTAGCTGCCTGGCGAACGCGCCTACGCTGCTTGCGGTCCCGCTGTATGTTATGTTCACGGTAAGGTCTTGGAACAGTGAATCGGCGCCAAGCCCGGTAAACAGCGGCACTGTGGTTTTAATTATGTGGTTGTTGCCTTCTATGACAACCTTGTAGCTGAACTCTATCGTGTTATACGTGATGCTCGTCAGGTCTATATCGGCGAGCAGACGTAGGTTCTTCTCGCCTGTCGTCGTGAACGCGTCGTTGAATTCCGTCGGGGTGTATATGTCGATTGCCATGGCCAAGTCTCCTTTGGGTATGATGGTTTACCTTATTGTATGCCGACGGGCGCGATGGGTTGCGGGGCTGAATCCCGCCGAAATAGCGCGTTATTTTTCCATTTATACAGTCACAATTGCGCGTCCGGCGCGTAAGATAGAGTAGCCGCGTTCCTATGGGGACAATTCATGAGCGATCCAGCCTGACTATACGGAACGCCGGCTTTATACAGTTATCATAAATAATCAAATCTATTAGTAGCAAGTTAATCTAAAACCATCTATATCAATATGCGGCGCGGCGAGCGCGTCAGCGCGCGTGAGCCGCGGCATGACAAGCCCCGCCCGAGCCTGGCAGTGCCTGTGGCCGGGCGTATTCCCAACAATCAGCGGCGAGAGGCTCCGGCTGGGGCGGGCTGGTCATTTGGGGAAAAATCCTGAACCCCCCAACAATATCAGGAGGATCAAATAATGCCTATAAACAAGTCAAACTGCAACCGCCATGTCTATGCGAGCACCCGGCTGGCAACCGAGGCGATTATCCCGACACGCGCCACGAGGACAGCCGACGAGTTCGTATCGGTATGCGAGGATCAGGTTGAAGTGAAAGACGCCGCGCTGATCGTGCGCGGTCCGCAGGGTCCTGTCGGCGCGACTGGCGAAGCCGGGCCTATCGGTCCGCGCGGCGCGACTGGCGCGGCTGGAGCAGCCGGACCGCGAGGCGCGACCGGAGCGCAAGGCCCGCAAGGTCCCGTCGGCCCGCGCGGAGCGGCTGGCGTGGCTGGAGCCCAGGGTCCTGTCGGTCCTCGTGGCGCGACTGGCGCGGCTGGGACGCAAGGCCCCGTCGGTCCCCGTGGCGCGGCCGGAGCGCAAGGTCCACAAGGCCCCGTCGGTCCCCGTGGAGCGACTGGCGCGGCTGGAGCCAACGGCCTCAACGGAGCTCAAGGCCCCAAAGGTGAGCGCGGTGAAATCGGTCCAGTCGGTCCTCGCGGAGTGACTGGCGCGACTGGAGCCGCCGGAACCAACGGAGCGCAAGGTCCGCAAGGTCCTGTCGGTCCCCGTGGCGCGACTGGCGCGACCGGAGCCGCCGGAACCAACGGAGCGCAAGGCCCGCAAGGTCCTGTCGGTCCTCGCGGAGCGACTGGCGCGACTGGCGAACGCGGCGTGGATGGTGCGCCCGGCGCGGCTGGTGAGCGTGGCCCGCAAGGTCCCGTTGGCCCGCGCGGAGCGACTGGCGCGACCGGAGCCGCTGGAGCGGCCGGAGCCCGTGGCCCGCAAGGTCCCGTTGGTCCCCGTGGCGCGACCGGAGCGACCGGCGCCGCTGGAGCCAACGGAACCAACGGTGCGCCCGGTGAGCGTGGCCCGCAAGGTCCCGTTGGTCCCCGTGGCGCGACCGGAGCGACTGGCGCTGCCGGAACTAACGGAGCGCAAGGCCCGCAAGGTCCTGTCGGTCCCCGTGGCGCGACCGGAGCGACTGGCGCTGCCGGAACTAACGGAGCCCAAGGCCCGCAAGGTCCTGTCGGTCC
>JAISWI010000056.1 GCA_031270865.1 Oscillospiraceae bacterium | reverse complement strand
TGTTGGTTTCGACCGGGGGACGTGGGGCTCCGCCCCACACCCCGCAAGGGGGTTTCACCCCCCTTGACCCCCTGACCAGCGTGACGCTGGACCCTCGTGGCCAGGGTAGGTTGTTCCTCCAGTAAGCGTCACCGCGCCGCCGCTTGGTACCCGGCCTCCGCCATGATGCCCAGTATCCTCCCTATGTGCGCGTGGTCCTGCGTCTCCAGCGTGATCTGCAGCATCGCGTTGTTCAGCCCCGCGTCCAGATTCGTCCTATCATGCTGTATCGACACTATGTTCGCCTCGGTCTCCGATATAACTTTCAACAGCCTGTGCAACCTCCCGGGCTTATCCTCTATCACAGTCTGCAGCGTCACTAACCTCCCCGCCTTCATCATGCCCTTGTCTATAATCCTTGACAGCATCGTTACATCAATATTCCCCCCGGACAGCACGCACGCTATCCTCCCCTTCACAGGTATCTTGCTGTACATCAACGCCGCCGCCGCCGTCGCGCCAGCCCCTTCCGTTATAATCTTCGACTTCTCCAAAAGCGTCAATATCGTCTGCGCTATCTCGTCGTCGTCGACTTTAACAACCCCGTCCAAATATTTCTGGCAGATCCTGAACGTCAGTTCCCCAACCCTCCGCACGTTAATCCCATCGGCTATCGTATGCCCCGACTCCAGCGTTACCGGCTCCCCTGCCGCCATCGCCGCCGACATCGACGCGCATCCTTCCGCCTCCACCCCGTACACTAGCGCGTCCGGCTTCAGCCTCTTCACCGCCATCGCGATCCCCGCGGCCATCCCCCCGCCGCCCACGGGCACGGCTATCGCCGCCACATCCGGCAAATCCTGCAGTATCTCCAGCCCGATCGTTCCCTGTCCCGCTATGATCTTCGGATCGTCGAACGCGTGGATATACGTCATGCTGGTCTCGCCTTCGATCTCCTTTGCCCTTGTGTACGCGTCGTCATACGTTAACCCGCTCAATATAACGTTCGCGCCCAGCTCCCGTGTCGATTGTATTTTCGCCAGCGGCGCCCCTTCCGGCATGACTATCGTCGCCGGCGTGCCAAACATCCTTGCCGCCAGCGCCACGCCTTGCGCGTGGTTCCCTGCCGAGGCCGCTATCACGCCGTGCCCGCGCTCCTCGTCGGTCAGGCTTGACAGCTTGATATACGCTCCGCGAACCTTAAACGATCCCGTTATCTGCAGGCTTTCCGTCTTTAGGCAGACCTCGCGCCCGTCGCGCGACAGCACCCTTGAGGGCACCATCTCCGTAGAGTACAGCACGGGGCGCAGCCTCTCCCGCGCCTCCAGAATGTCGCCCAGCGTTACTTCCATATCCTACCTCAACGCGTATATCAGTATCGACGCGGCGACCGCCGCGTTCAGCGACTCGACAGGCCTTCGCATCGGGATCGACACTATCCTATCCGCCAGTGCCGCCATCCCCGGCGATACGCCTCGCCCCTCCGAGCCTATAACCAGCGCCCACGGCTCGCTTACGCTAATGGAGGAATAATCCTCGCCCCGCGCGTCCGCCATCACAATACATCTTCCGGCGGCCTTCCAGCCCCTTACGATCCCCGCGGCGTCGCCCGACACGCGTACCGGCACGCGGAACACCGAACCCATCGACGCGCGTACCGCCTTCATCGAGTACGGGTCCGCGCATGACGCGCTCACTAATAGACCCGTCACGCCGGCCGCGTCCGCCGTTCTCAGTATCGCGCCTACGTTGCCGGGATCCTGCGCGCCGTCCAGCGCGACCACCCGCGCGCCCAGCCCGTCCGGTTCCGCTGGCGCGGGGAGCGACGCCTCCACAATCACGCCTTGCGGCGAGGGCGTGTCCGCCAGCCTCGCGAGCGTCGCCCCTGTCAGGTAGAACACCTCTAGCCCCGCGCCCATCGCCTCGTATATCAACGGTTGAAACTGGTCGGTCCTGCGCTCGTCCACCAGCAGCGCCCTCGCCATGCCGCAGGCTATCGCCTCGCGCGCCAGCTTCTCCCCATCCAGCAAAAAAGAGCCGCGCAACGCGCGGTCGGCGCGCGCGCGGAGCGCAAGCCAGGCCATGCAGCGCGGGCTGCGGCTTGAGACTCGCCGCGCGGCTGGTCCGTCTGGCACGGTTTACGCGCCTTTCGAGATCTCGACGAGCTTGGCGAACGCGGGCATGTCGTTGACCGCGATATCCGCGAGCATCTTCCGGTTGACCTCCACCCCGGCCCTCTTCAGTCCGTTCATGAATACGCTGTATGATACCCCGTTGATACGCGCGGCGGCGTTTATGCGAACTATCCACAAGCGGCGGAAGTCGCGCTTGCGCAGCTTGCGCCCTACGTACGCGTAGCGCAGCGAGCGCATGACCTGCTCGTTCGCGGCGTGGTACTGCTTGGACTTCGCGCCGAAGAACCCCTTCGCCAGCTTCAGGACCTTCCTGCGCTTCTTATGGGCGTTGACCGCCCGCTTAATCCTGGCCATAGCTAGTCCCTCCCTTATATGCGGCGGATTATTCCGTCATAATTACGCGTAGGGGATAAGTTTCTTCATCGTCCCGGCCTGGCTGGGGTCGACGTAGCCGCCCTTGCGCAGGTTGCGCTTCTGCTTGGAAGACTTGCCCCCCAGCATGTGGTTGCGGAACGCGCAGGCGCGTTTGAGCATACCGGACTTGGTCAGGCGGAAGCGTTTGGCCGCGCCTTTGTGGGTTTTTTGCTTGGGCATGGGCGTATCCCTCCTAACTATAAAGTTTATGCCCGTGGAATTGGCGTGGGAACCACCGGATTGCCGGGGACGGGGCGCGGCGCCGGTTTGGGCGCGGGCCTGGCCGCCGGGATGTCCTTGGCCGGATCCTTGGGCGAGAGTATCATGATCATATGCCGGCCCTCCAGCAGCGGGCGGCGCTCCATCACCGCGCATTCCTTAACGCGCTCCATGAAGTCGTTCATCACCTTCACGCCTATCTCGGAGTGGGTGATCTGGCGGCCCCTGAAGCGGATGGATACCTTGACCTTGTCGCCGTCCTGCAGGAACTTGAGCGCGGACTTGGCCTTCACCTGTACGTCGGCTTCCTCGATGGTCGCCGAGAGCTGGACCTCTTTGAGGGTCACTATTTTTTGATTTTTGCGGATCTCGCGCTCACGCTTAGCCGTCTCGAACCGGTACTTGTCGTAGTCCATCAGCTTGCACACTGGCGGATGCGCGTTCGCGACAATCTTCACCAGGTCAAGCGTCTGCTCCTCGGCCAATTCCAGGGCGCGGCGGGAAGTCATCACGCCCAGCTGGTCGCCGTTGGGCGCGATAACCCTAACCTCACGGTCACGGATTTCCTCATTGATCATCAGATCCGCGGCTATATCGATGCACCTCCTGACATAACAAAAGACGGACGCAACCGCCCGCCCCATATGTTAGGAAGACCCCTGCCTATCGCGGTCGCGACGCGCGGCAGGCCCGGCAACCCAACATAACACCAACCCGGCTGGCAGCGCCGCCAGGTGAGAAGCGGACAGCTTCTTCTTCGATGATGACATAATACCACGGTCCGGCCGCAAAGTCAAGGGGGTAAATATAACTTTCTGGGCTGAAAAAACGTTTTCGTAAAACTTACGGGCAGGCTTGACAAGATATCACCGCTATCGTATACTAGACTTGGCTACTGTGGCTATGCCGCGTTTTGGCGGCGTTAGGCATACAAATGGGGGAGTGAAGCGGGTGGAGCGGGTTACAGCTCTGTACGAACGGCACGCGATGGCGGGAGCGAGGATGGCCCCATTCGCGGGCTACATAATGCCGATAAGCTATCCGACCGGCATCATCGCCGAACACAACGCGGTGAGGACGGCGGCGGGGCTGTTCGACATATCCCACATGGGGTTGATCCTGGCCGAGGGGCGCGGCGCGCTTACATACCTGCGGTGGCTGCTGTGCAACGACATGGCGGGCCTGGCGCAGAACGGGGTACGCTACAGCCCGATACTCAACGAGAGCGGCGGGGTAATCGACGACGCGCTGGTCGCTTGCCTCGGCGCGAATCTGTACGCGATCATTGTGAACGCGTCCAACATCGAGAGCGACTTTACCTGGATGAAGCGCCACCGCTTCGGCGACACCGCGCTTTACGACATATCGCGCGACGTGGCGATACTGGCGGTGCAAGGCCCTCGCGCCGCCGCCATAATGTCCGTCCTCGCGGACCCGGACGAACTGCCCAAACGGTATTATACATTCTCGCCATGGATATCCGTCGCGGAGGTGGCAGCCTTCGTCAGCCGCACGGGTTACACGGGCGAGGACGGCTTTGAGATATTCGTGCACAAGCCCTGCGTAACGCAAGTGTGGGACGCGTTAATGGATATATCGGGGGACTTCGGGATGATACCATGCGGGCTTGGAGCGCGTGACACGCTGCGCCTGGAGGCCGCGATGCCGCTCTACGGGCACGAGATGACCGACAGCATAACGCCGCTGGAGGCGGGTATGGGCAGGTTCGTCACAATGGATAGGGGCAAGGGAGACTTCATAGGCAGGGCCGCGCTGGAGGCGAAGGGCAAGCCTGAGCGCCGCCGCGTGGGGCTTAGGATGACGGGGCGGGGCATCGCCCGCGAGGGTTGCGCCGTGTACTCAGGCGATAAACAGATAGGATACGTGACGTCGGGAACGCGATTGCCTTCGATGGGTTACGCCGGGGCGCTGGCGCTGGTGGATACCCGGCACCGCGCGGAGGGTACGGAGCTTGAGGTGGATATACGAGGTAGACGCGTGACCGCCCAGGTCGTAAAACTTCCCTTCTACTCCAGATCACGAGAAACCGATAAATCCAGCAAAATAACATACGAGCCTAGCGGCTATACGCTACCACACGCTCAATTGCATAATTACATAATTTAATATACATAATCCAGGAGGGACCATGACATTCCCTAAGAGCTTAAGTTACGCCAAAACCCACGAATGGATCGAGCCGCTGGGCGGCGGATCATACCGGATTGGGCTGACCGACTACGCGCAGCGCGCGTTGGGCGACGTGGTGTTCGTCAACCTGCCCGAACCCGGCGACGCGCTTGTCGAAGGCGAGGCGTTCTGCGATGTCGAGTCGGTCAAGGCCGTGTCGGACGTGTTCAGCCCGCTTACCGGGACGGTGGCCGAGATAAACGCCGCGCTGCTGGATTCGCCAGAGCGGATCAACCAGGATTGCTACGCCGCGTGGCTTATCACAGCGCGAGCCGACGCGCCGGGCGCGGACTGGCTGGACGCGGACGCGTACGCCGCGCTAGCCGAAGCCGAGGCAAAAACTCACTAAATATATAAGGATTAGCGTCATGAGCAGCTATATTCCCAACCCGCAAGCGGTTCAACAGGACATGCTTCGGTTTATCGGTTTATCAGACATTTCCGGTCTGTATTCAGGCATACCGGACGCGTTGCGACGCGCTCCGCCGAGCCTGCCGGACGGAATGGGCGAGCTGGAGGTCCGGCGCGTCGTGTCGGGCATGGCCGCGCGTAATACCATATTCCCATCGGTATTAAGGGGCGCGGGCGCGTACAGGCACTACATCCCAGCCGTCGTGAAGGCGGTCGCGTCCAAGGAGACGTTCCTCACCGCCTACACCCCCTACCAGGCCGAGGTCAGCCAGGGCGTCCTCCAGGCCATATTCGAGTACCAGACGGGCGTGTGCGCGCTGACCGGGATGGACGTGTCGAACGCGTCGGCGTATGACGGGGCGTCCGCGGCCGCCGAAGCCGCCGCGATGTGCCGTGACCGCAAGCGATCCCGTACGCTGATCGCCTCAACCGTAAACCCTCGGACGATCGCCGCGGTCGCGGCTTACTCACGCGCCGCCGGAACGCCGCTAACGATACTCCCGGCCGAAAAAGGATTGCTGGACCTCGACGCGCTGCGCCGCGCTGTCGGTCCGGACGTGGCGTCGGTGATCGTCCAATCGCCCAACTATTATGGATTAATAGAGGATTGGCGGGCCTCGGCTGATATCTGCCACGGCGCGGGCGTTAAGCTGATCGCGGCGTGCAACCCGATCGCGCTGGCCTTGTACAAAACGCCGGGGGAGCGCGGAGCGGACGTCGCTGTAGGCGAGGGCCAGCCGCTGGGCATGCCGCTTAGTTTCGGCGGGCCGTACCTGGGATTCATGGCGTGCGCGAAGGGATTGACGCGCCAGATGCCCGGCCGGATCGTCGGCGAGACGCTCGACGCGGACGGGCGGCGGTGCTATGTCCTGACGCTGCAGGCGCGGGAACAGCACATCCGCCGCGAGAAGGCCTCCAGCAGCGTCTGCAGCAACGAGGCGCTGTGCGCCCTAACCGCGTCGGCGTACATGGCGGCGATGGGACCGCATGGCATGCGTCAAGCGGCGGAGCAATGTCACGCGAAGGCGCGTTACGCCGCCGACGCTCTCGCGGAGGCGGGGTTCGCGCTGCGTTACGCCTCGCCGTTCTTCCACGAGTTCCTCACCGAATGCCCCGCCGACCCGGACGCGCTCATGTCGCGCCTGGAGGGTGAGGGGATCCTCGGCGGGCTTCCCACCGACGGCGGTATACTGTGGTGCGTTACGGAGATGAACGAGCGCGGCGAGATAGACCGCGCCGCCGCGATCTGCGGGGAGGTTCGCCGCCATGGTTGATGGATTGGACAGGATGGGCGTTCCGTTGGTATTCGAGCGGAGCGTTCCCGGGGCGCGGACCGCGATGCTGCCGCCGCTGGACGTGCCGGAGGCCTTGCCCGACGACGCGCTGCTGCGCGCGGAACCGCTGCCGCTGCCCGAACTGGCCGAGGGCGAGGTATCGCGCCACTACAGCGCGTTGGAGCGACGCGCGTTCGGCGTGAACAACGGATTCTACCCGCTGGGCAGCTGCACGATGAAATATAATCCCAAACTGAACGAGGAGATGGCCGCGCTGCCCGGTTTCACCGACATACACCCGCTGCAGCCCGTCCACACAATCCAGGGATGCCTCGCGGTCATGTCGCGGCTGGACGCTATCCTTCGGGAAATCACCGGCATGGACGCGGTCAGCCTCCAGCCCGCCGCCGGCGCGCATGGCGAGTTCGCCGGCGTGATGATGATCAAGGCGTACCACGAGCGCGGGGGCGACGGCGCGTCGCGCGCTAAGATGATCGTCCCGGACTCCGCGCACGGCACGAACCCCGCCTCCGCCGCGATGAACGGTTATACCGTCGTGACGATACCGTCCGGCGCGGACGGCTGTGTCGATATCGCCGCGCTCCGTCAAGCCGTCGGGCCGGATACCGCCGGGCTGATGCTAACCAATCCAAACACGCTGGGGTTGTTTGACCCGAACGTCGCCGAGATCACCAGGATAGTCCACGGCGCGGGCGGGCTGTGCTACTACGACGGCGCGAACCTCAACGCGATAATGGGCATAACCCGTCCCGGCGACATGGGGTTCGACGTGGCGCATCTCAACCTCCATAAGACGTTCTCCACGCCCCACGGCGGCGGCGGGCCTGGCGGCGCGGCGCTCTGCTGCAAGGCGTTCCTGTCTGGTTACCTGCCCAAACCGATGGTCGCTGATAGCGATGGCGCGTTGTCGCTGGACGACGATAGGCCGCTGAGCGTCGGCAAGGTCGGGGCGTTCTATGGAAACTTCCTCGTGTGCGTTCGGGCGTTGTGTTACCTGCTGTCGCTGGGCGGCGACGGCGTGGCGCTTGCCGCGTCGAACGCCGTGCTCAACGCGAATTACCTGATGCGCAAACTGGCAAGCCCCGACGACATCGCGTACTGGGACGGGGACTCGCCCCGCGCGCGCGCTCATGAGTTTGTGCTATCGATGAAGAAAATGAAATCGGAGACGGGCGTGTCCGCGCTTGACCTGGCCAAAGGCTTGCTGGATAAGGGCATCCACCCGCCGACGATGTATTTCCCGCTGATCGTCGATGAGGCGTTGATGTTCGAGCCGACCGAGACGGAGAGCCGCGCGACGCTGGACGCGGCTGCGGAGGCGTTCCTTGACATGGTCCGGCAGGCGCGGGACGATCCCGAGTCGCTCCGCGCCGCTCCGCGCTCCACGCCGGTACGCCGCCCCGACGAGGTCAGGGCGGCTAGGAACCCTATCCTGCGCTACCAGGGATGACAATGGGGAATATATAGTTATGAAGCTGTTCCTTTTCCAGACGGATTGCGCGGACCCGGCGCGGAACCTTGCCGCCGAGGAATTGTTATTGAGGCGGGTACAGCCCGGGGAGGTTGGGCTTTACCTGTGGCAGAACGCCCACACGATAGTCGTCGGGCGCAACCAGGACGCGTGGCGGGAATGCAAGGTCGCGCTGTTCGAGGGCGAGGGCGGGCGGCTGGTTCGGCGGTTGTCCGGCGGCGGCGCGGTATACCACGATATGGGCAACCAGAATTTTACGTTCGTAGCGCGTCAGGGGTGGTACGACACGGCGCGGCAGACGGAGGTCCTGCGCCTGGCGGCGCGGCGGTTCGGCATAGACGCCGCGCGTAGCGGGCGCAACGATGTTTTGGCCGAGGGGCGCAAGTTCTCCGGCAACGCGTACTATCAGAGCGGGGATCACTGTTATCACCACGGAACTATTCTAATCGATACCGACATGGCGATGCTGGGGCGATACCTGCAGCCGCATCCCGAGAAGCTGGCGGGCAAGGGCGTGGCCAGCGTGACCTCGCGCGTGATCAACCTCAAGGAGTTAAGCCCCGGCATAACGGCGGAAGCGATGCGCCACGCGCTGGCCGAGGCGTTCGAGGAGGTCTACGGGGCGCGGGCCGCGCGCCTGGAGGCGGACGGCATTCCCGCCGACGAGTGGGACGCGCTGGCCCGGCATTACGCCGATCCAGCGTGGCGGCTGGGCGAGCCGAAGCCCTACACCGCGCGGCTGGCGAAGCGGTTCGGGTTCGGCGGGATCGACGCGCGGCTGACGGTCGAGGCGGGTGTGGTCGCGCGGGCGGAGGTCTTCTCCGACGCGATGGACGCCGACCTCGCTCCCGCGCTGGCCAAGTCGCTGACGGGCGCGGCGTATGACCGCCAGGCAATGGCTGGCGCGGTCGAGCCGCTGGCCGGGCGATGGCCGCGAGAGGCGCCGCAGGTTCGGGAGTGGCTGGCGGAGGCATCCGACGTATGATGGTAAGTGGCATATAACGCGCGCGCAGTCCATCCTCAGCACGCGCGGCGCGTGACGCCAATGGCTTCCTGTACTCCTGCGGCGGGATTCGCGCCGCCCCTCTGTCGCCTGATGGCGGCATCTCCCCTAAAGGGGCAACAAGAAGTTTGGCGCGTTGCGTCCGCGCGTCTACCCCCTTGTCGCCCCACTAGGGGAGATGCCGCCGCAGTGACAGAGGAGCTTACCCTTCCCCCAGCGCCTCCGTGAGCAATTCCTTCAGCCTTCCCGGGTCGCCCTTACCCCGCAAAGCCTTCATCGCCTGACCCATCAGCCGCCCGAACGCCTTCTCCTTGCCCGCGCGGTACGCCGCTACCGAATCCGCGTCAGATTCCATCACCTGCCGGACAATCCCCGCCAGCGCGGACTCGTCGCCGACCATCGCCAGCTGGTTAGCCGTTACATACCCATCGACGTCTTCAGCCTCGCCGGACATCACCGCCGTGAGCGCGCGCCTCGCGCCGTTGCGGTTCACCACGCCGTCCGACTGCAGCGTGATTATCCGCGCCAGCGCCTCCGGCGGCAGCCTTAGCTGGTCGGGAGGCTCGCCGCGATCCTTCAGCGCGGCCAATACCTCGCCCATGATCCAGTTCGCGGCGTCCTTGGGCCTGCCGCACAGCGCGGCGGTACGCTCGAACAGCTCGCACAGCGCCTTCTCGGATACCAGTATGTCCGTGTCGTACGCGCTCAGCCCGAACTCTACGGGATACCGCTTGCGCTTTTGCTCCGGAAGCTCGGGCAGCGCGGCGCGGCGTTCCGCTATCCACTCGTCGGACAGCGAGAGCGGCGCGAGGTCCGGCTCCGGGAAGTATCGGTAATCGAGCGCGTCCTCCTTGGACCGCATCGCCGAGGACGCGCCCTTGCTGTCGTCCCAGCGGCGCGTCTGCTGGATTATCGGCTTGCCCAGCTCGATCTGTTCGATCTGCCGCGCCGTTTCAGCCGTGACCGCGCGTCCTATCGACCTTAGCGAGTTGATGTTCTTCATCTCGGCGCGCGTGCCCAGCTCATCCGAACCCATCGGGCGAACGGAGAGGTTTACGTCCACGCGCAGCGAACCCTCCTGCATCTTGCAGTCGGACACGCCCAGCATGGACAGCGCGGCGCGAATCTTCCTGACAGCCTCGACCGCCTCCTCCGCGGAGCGTATGTCCGGCTGCGTGACTATCTCGATCAGCGGCGCGCCGCAGCGGTTGAAGTCGACGAGCGACACGTCCGTCCACGGGTCATGCGATAGCTTGCCCGCGTCCTCCTCCATGTGTATCTCGCGTATACGGATTCGCTTGCCGGATACCTCGACCCAGCCATCCACGCACAGCGGCAGGTAGAGCTGGGATATCTGGAACGCCTTGGGCAGGTCCGGGTAGAAGTAATGCTTCCGGTCGAACACCGCGTTCTTCGTAATAGAGCAGTTCAGCGCCAGCCCTGCGCGGACCGCGTATTCCACGGCCTGGCGGTTCAGCGCGGGCAGCGCCCCCGGCAAGCCCATGCACACCGGGCACGCGCGCGTATTCTGCCCGCCGCCGAACGCGGTGGAGCACCCGCAGAATACCTTGGACGCGGTCGCCAGCTCGACATGGATCTCAAGCCCTACAACCGTTTCATACAGCGGCATGATATCCCTCCTTATGCCAGCCCGTGACCGACTGGTACGCCACGGCCGCGCGGAGTACGCCAACATCGTCGAACGCTCTGCCGATGAACTGCATCCCGGCGGGCATGCCGTCCCCCGCGAACCCGCACGGCAGCGACACCGCGGGCAGCCCGGCCAGGTTGACGGGCACGGTGTACACATCGCCCAGGTACATGGCAAGCGGATCATCCAGGCTTTCGCCCAGCCTCATCGCGGTGGTAGGCGCGGTCGGCGTGATGATTATGTCGAACCGCTGGAACGCGCTGTCATACTCCCCGCGAAGCAGGGTTTTCGCCTGCAGCGCTTTGTTATAATACGCGTCATAATAACCCGCGCTCAACGCGAAGTTGCCCAGCATCAGCCGCCGCTTCACCTCGCGCCCGAACCCCTCGCTCCTCGCGCGGACGATCGCCTCGTCCAGCGTCAGTCCTGGCTCGGCCGCGCCGCGCCCGTAGCGTATGCCGTCATACCGCGAGAGGTTCGACGCCGCCTCAGCGGAGGCGATGATGTAATACGCCGGGACCGCGTGCCTGAACATGGGGAACGGGAACCACTCGACCGACGCTCCAAGGTCCGATAGCAGGTCCACAGCGTCCAGCGCGAGCGATTTGACCGACGGGTCAAGCCCCGTCTCGAACGCCTCGCGCGGTATCCCGAAGCGCAGGCCCTTGAGCGCGTCGGCGTCCGCGCGCAATACCGCCGAATCGTCGAAAACGTACGGCATGGACGTGCCGTCGCGCGTATCCTCGCCGGACAGCGCGGTCATCGCGGCGGCGCAGTCCCGCGCGTCACGGGCGATCGGGCCGATCTGGTCCAGCGACGAGCCGTACGCCACTAATCCCCAGCGCGATACCGCGCCGTACGTGGGCTTATGCCCGGTCACGCCGCAGAACGCGGCGGGCTGGCGGATCGATCCGCCCGTATCGCTGCCCAGCGCGAACGGCGCGACCCCGGCCGCGACCGCCGCCGCCGCGCCGCCGCTCGACCCGCCCGGACACCTTTCGGTATCCCACGGGTTGCGGGCGGGGCCGTAGGCGCTGGTCTCGGTGGTGGATCCCATAGCGAACTCGTCCATGTTCAGCTTGCCTATCATGACCGTTCCGGCGCCGCGCAGCCGCTCGACGACCGTCGCGTCATACATGGGCGTGTAGCCGTCCAGTATCAGTGACGCGCAGGTGGTAAGGACGCCGCGCGCGCTGATATTGTCCTTGACCGCGACGGGCACGCCGGCCAGCCTCGAGGGGATGTCGCCGCTGTCGATCCTCGACTGGACGGCCCTCGCCTGGCTCATCGCCACGTCGTCGCTGAAGGTTATGAACGCGTTAATATCGCCGTTCGACGCTTTGGCGGCGTCCAGCGCGGCGCGGGCCAGCTCCTCAACCCCCACCTGCCGGGATTGGACCATCGCGCCCAGCTCCAGCGCGGTATACGCCGAATACTCGCCGTAACCGCCGCCCATAACGCTCTTGCCGCTCATGACGATCCGCCCCCCTCGAACGTCTTTGGCGCCGCGACATACCCATCCCGCCGCGCCGGGGCGTTGGCGATCAACTCGTCGCGGTCGGAGGACGGCGTGACCACATCCTCGCGCCAGCGGTTGACCAGCGGCAGAATATGCGCCCGAGGCTCGACGCCCGCGGTGTCCAGCTCGTTCAGTATATCGAAGTACCCGACGATCGCGCCCAGGTCGCGCGTCATCGCGGCGGTCTCAGGCTCCGTCAGGCGTATCCCCGAGAGTTTGGCGACGCGCAGCGTGATATCGTCAGTCAATTTCATGTTAAACCCACCTCCTATGGCGACAGCCGCGTCGTGTCGCGCGGGAACAGGCACGCCTGGCGGATGTTGGCCGCGCCAGTCAGCTGCTTGAGCAGCCGCTCCAGCCCCATCCCCAGCCCGCCGTGGGGCGGCATGCCGTGCTTATGGATCATCAGGTAATGCTCAAACCCGGCGGGATCCAGCCCGCGCCCGATGATCTTCGATACCTGCGCGTGGTAATCGTGGACGCGCTGGCCGCCCGTGGTGATCTCCATGCCCCGGAACAGCAGGTCGAAGCTGAGCGTGAGGCGCGGGTCGTCCGGATCGTCCATCGCGTAGACGGGCCGCTTCTTCGACGGGTAACGCGTGACGAACACAAACTCGCTGCCCAGCTTCTCGGCCGCGTAGCGGCCTATGGCCTGTTCCTCCTCGGGCGTGAGGTCGTTCGGGTCCCCTCGCGGCAGGTTGTAGGTCTCCGCCGCCCGCGCCTTCGCCTCGTCGAAGCGCAGCGCGGGGATGCCGTCTATCTCCGGGACGGTCAGCTTCAGCGCGTCCAGCTGGGGCGCGTACTCCCCGCGCAGCAGGTCCATCATGTACCGCAGCGCGTATGTCTCGCAGGCCATCACGTCCTCAACCGAGTCGATGAACCCCATCTCCAGATCCAGCGAGGTATACTCGTTCAGGTGCCGGGACGAGTTATGCTTCTCCGCGCGGAACACCGGCCCGACCTCGTACACCCGCTCGAACACCCCGACCATCATCTGCTTGTAGAACTGCGGGCTTTGCGCCAGCACCGCCTTGTGCTGGAAGTACGGCACGCGGAACACGCTGGCGCCGCCCTCGGCTGAGAGCGCCTCCAGCTTCGGGGTGTGGATCTCGGTGAACCCCCGCGCGGCCAGCGAGTCGCGGAAGCCGCGCGCCAGCCCCTCCCGCAGTTTCATCACCGCGCGGGCGCGGAGGTTGCGCAGCGTGATCGGGCGAAGCGATAGGTCCGTATCCAGCGTCAAGCCCATATTCGTCTTGTGGATGGGCACGGGCATCGGCTCCGCGGGCGTGGACAACACGCGGATAGTCCCGGCGCGAAGCTCGAACCCGCCCGGCGCCCTAGGCTCGGATACCACCACGCCCGTGAACTCCACCGCGTCGCCCTCCTTGGGCATACGCGCGTCCTCGGGCAGCACCACCTGCGTTACCCCGTCATGTCTCCTTAGAACGACGAACCTCACCCCGCCGAAGTCGCGCAGCGCGTGCGCCATCCCGCGAACTGTTACGACCTCGCCGCTGTCCGTCGCCGCCGCCAGTCCCGCGGTCGTGATCGGCATGGTTCGCTCCGCGCGTATCACCTTTACCAACTCCATCGCGTTCCCTCCGGAAAATAAAATCCCGAGCATCGCTCGGGACGGAAAACTCCGCGGTACCACCCTGATTGGCGCGACAGACAGCCGCGCCCGCTCAACGCCGCTTTAACGCGCGGTTCGCGCGTAACCCTAACCGCAAGCGCTCTGGCGGGTTCGGGTCACGGGCTTCGGAGTGTTCTTTCGCCCGGCCTGATCCGGCGTCCGCTTACAGCCGGGCGGTCGGGTTAAACCCTCTCGCCTCGGCGGACGCTCCCTGTCGGCAAGCGCGGGGTACTCGGCTCCATCATCGCCGATATTTATTTGATAACCATCCGGCAACCGTCCGATACCCTTCCGGCAACCATCCGGTAACCGTCCGGTAACCATCCGATAACCGTCGGGCAACCGTCCGATACCCTTGCGGTATCATCCAGTATGCCTGTTACGGATCAATTATAACATGGCTGGGGCGATTTGTCAATCCGGGATGAAACGCGTTCCCTGGAACGTCTTGTATAATGCTGGCGGACCGCCAGTTTATATATGGAAGGGACTGCGTATAAGATGCCTCAAGCCGGTATTCGCCCAGGGTTCGTTCAGGATAGCAACGCCGCCCCGGTCTACCAGTCCGGGCAGCAGAGACAGGCGGCGCCCAGGCTTGACCCGTTCGTCCCCGTCGCCGAGATGGTCCGGGACACGCGGGGCGAGGGATTCCTGATAGTGCGCTCGTCGGAGCAGCGCGTCTCGTCCAACGGCTCAAAGTATGTGGACATGACGCTTAGCGACCGCACGGGAGAGATCAACGCGAAGGTGTGGGATACGCTGGCGGAGCCGCCGGCCGTGGGGACCGTGCTGCGCGTCCGCGCCCAAATACAGGAGTACAACGGCAGGATACAGATGCGCGTGGACAAGATGCGCCCGGCCAACGAGCAGGACGACGTGCGCTACGACGCGCTGATACCATGCGCCCCGGAAGATCCAAACGCGATGCTCGCGGAGATACGCGCCGCCGCCGACGCGATGGAGGATTCCGACCTGCGCCGCCTGACCCACGCGCTGCTGGACGACGCCGGCGACGCGCTGCTGACCGTGCCGGCCGCGCAGAAGCTGCACCACGCCGAGCGCGGCGGCCTTTTGCGCCACACGGTGGGCATGCTGCGCCTGGCGCGGTCGTTCGCGGAGCTCTACCCCGCGCTGGACAGGGACCTGCTGATAGCCGGGGTCGTCGCGCACGATCTGGCCAAGCTGAACGAGCTGACGGTGGACAGCCTGGGCCTGGTCAAGGAATATTCGGCGGACGGGTTCCTGATAGGGCATCTGGTGCGCGGGATAGTCAACATAGAGCTGGCCGCGCGGCGGATCGGCGTGACCTCCCAGCGGGTTTTATTATTACAGCATATGGTTCTCTCGCACCACGGCGAGCCGGAGTTCGGCAGCCCGCGCCGACCGATGTTCATCGAGGCGGAGATACTCCACATCATCGACCTGGCCGACGCCCGGATAAACGAGATGTCGTCCGGCATTGCCAAGCTAAAGCCCGGCGGCTTCTCCGAGAGGATATGGTCGCTGGACAGGAGGCTCTACCGCTTCGACAACGCGCCAAACGATCCCAAGGAGGAGTCAAAACCATGAGGAGAACCATCCCGCGAGCGTTGGCGGCGGTTATGATTCTAACAATATTATTGCCGTCTGCGGCGTTCGCCGCCGGGCCGCTCAACATGACCGTGTCCAAGTCGCTGGCGCAGACGCTCAACATGCTGCCAGAGAAGGCGCGGCTGCGCGGCGACACGATCATCATCGGCGTGAACGACCTTTACGGCGACATCAACCCGCTGTTCGCCAGGACGCAGGGCGACGCGTACGCGGCCGGGCTGATGTTCGACGAGTGGGTTTTCCTGGACGAATACGGGGATTGGGGCGACGGCATGGCATACGTAAGCGTGTCCTCCGACGGGCTTACCTACACCTTCACGCTCAAGCCCGCGCGTTACTCCGACGGGTCGCTGGTGCTGGCGGAGGACTGCGTCAACACGCTCTACCTCGTGACCGCGCCCGGGTACGACGGCAACCGCGACCTGTCCGGGCTATCCATACAGGGTTTGGATGAATATATCGCGGGGACGGCCGACACGGTCTCCGGGTTCCAGGCGCTGACCAACACGTCGTTCTCCGTGACGCTGGCCCGGCCCGACGCCAGCGCCGCCGCGCTTTTCACGCTGCCCGCGCTTAGAGTGGCGCACTTTGGCAGCATGATAAGGCCAGCGGGGATGGGCGAGTCGCCCGAGGCGAGCGCCGCGTTCTACGAGCAGCGGCTGGCCGAGGTGAAGGCCGCCGACGCGTCGCTGGCCGGGTACGGGCAGTATGACCTTGATTCCCTCGAGGCTGGAAAGTTGGCGCGGTTCACGGCGAACGCGGACTACTGGCGGGCGAAGCCCAGCACGGAGCGTATGGAGCTGGCGGTGGTCCCGGTGGGCGGCGAGTATGACGCGATACTTAACGGTGATATAGATATAGCCTTCTGTTACCCCAACTTCGACCAGATAGACAGGCTGTTCGCGGACGGGCAGGGGTTCGTGAGCATGTACGAGTATGAGGGCGACGCGTTCGGGTATATCGGGATGGACCTGAGCTCGCAGCCGTTCTCCGACGAGCGGGTGAGGCAGGCGTTCGCCTGCGGGCTTCGACGCTGGACGGTCGAGGCGGAGACGCTGGAGCGGTTCGGGGCGCTGCCGGGAATGATACTGTTCGACTCGTTCGGGACGGCCAGCGACGTGCTGGGCGAGCTTTACCCCTACGACGCGAACAAGGCCTACGTCCTGATGGGCGAGGCCGGATGGTCGTTCGGCGAGGACGGCAGGCTGATGAAGGACGGGGAGCAGTTCGCCTTCACGTTCACAGTCGCCAAGGAGAACCCGGTCGCGGAGCCGCTGGTCACCGAGATGGAATACTTCTGCCGGTATATGGGTATTGCGCTGACGGTGGAGCGCGTGTCGCTGGCCGAATTGGTCGAGCGGGTCGAGGCGAACGAATGCGACATGTACCTGATGGCGCGGCGGCTGCCGACGTCCGCCGCTGCCGCGGCGCGGCTGTTCGGCGGCGGCGGCCCAACGAACGCGCTTGGGTATGACAGCGCCGGGCTGGACCGGTTCTTCATGTGGGCCGCGCTGGAACCGACGCCGGAACGCCAGTCGATGGTATACGAGGGGCTGTTCCAGCAGCTG
>JAISWI010000043.1 GCA_031270865.1 Oscillospiraceae bacterium | reverse complement strand
CCCCGCAAGGGGGTTTCACCCCCCTTGACCCCCTGACCAGCGTGACGCTGGACCCTCGTGGCCAGGGTAGTTTGTCCTTCTACGCCGCGCCCTTGCTTACCCAAACCTTGAACCGAGTTAGTTGCCGTACTCCGCGTAAGCGGTGTAACCTTGAATCTCAACCAACTCCTGATGCCTCGCGTTATAGATCTCCTCAATCTGCGCAAAGCCGTTATCCTCAAAGAACTTCAGCAGCGCGTCATACAGCGCCGACGCCTCCTCCTCGGTCCCAGCCATTATGATCTTCGGCAGTTCAGCCTTCCACTGCTCATCGCACAGCGTACGGGCTATACCCACATCGCTCAGCGGATCTATAGTCGCGTTCAATCCAGCATACTCATCTGTCATGAACATGATATCGGTGAGCACCTTATCCTGCGTCGTAATAACGAAATCCTGCAACTCTGGCGGCTGCATCGCGTTTACGGCGTATTTAGTGCTGTCCACGTTGTCGGAGTGGCTGCAGAAGTTCCAGAACCACGCGCCTATCCTGTCCTTCTCCTCGGTCGACAGCACGGATTCCGGCGTCTTCAATACCGGGTTGCCGTTCTCGTCCAACTCATCCCACCAATCGCCTTGCGGCCCGTACATCATCTCTATTGACCCTTGCTTGGTCAACAAGTAACTATACAGGTCATAGATCCTCTGCGGCTGTTCCGCTGCCGTCGTAATGCACAGAACATTCCAGCCCAGCGTCTCTTTCTGGTCGGGGTACACCTTTGTAACCCCTGCCTTTGTTGGATACACCGGGTCGGTCAGAACAGTATACGTGTCATCGGGATAGCTGTTCATCAGAATCTGCCGGAAGCGGTTGACCGAATCCTGCGAGTGGTCGTAGTACAGCAGCGCGGTTCTCCCTGACACGAACTTCTCGACCATCTGGTCGTTTGTGTCAGTGAACTGCGCGGGCGAGACCAAACCCTCGCGGTACCACTTGTTCGCTTCCAGGACGGCGTCTTTGAAGTTGCCGTCGCGCAGAACAGACTTCAGTTCCCCGCCGATATGCGCGGTGCGGTCGGCCGCCCAGTTCGGCCCACCGAAGGAGCGATAGAACGCGAAGACTATCTTGTCCCACGCGTTGTTGTTGTTCTCCGTCGCGAACGGGATGGTTGGCAATCCTTCCACTGTCTCGGGGATGTTGTCCTTTACATACTTCGCGTACTCGTACAGTCCCTCGAACGTGGTCAAGTCGGGGCTGCCAGCCTGCTCGTACAACCGTAAATCGTACATCCACACATCATTGCCACCCGTCGGGCCTTTACGCGCCCAGTGCGGGATGCTGTACAGCGTGTCATTCACCTTCAGCAGGTCGCGCGTGGACTCTAGGATCTCCTCGGAGAGCGTCGGGTTCACGTCCATCAGCGGCTGCAGATCGATGAATATGCCCAGGCTCGCCAAGCGGGAATGGTCCGGGCCTCTATCCATCTGAATGACGTCAGGCAGGTCGCCGGCTGAGACCATCAGGTTCAGCTTCGCGCTCGCGTCGGCGTCCGGCTTGGTCTGCTCCATCGTGATGTTGAACTTCTCCTGCCAGTACTTCGACGCTTCATCGCCGCCCCACGGCTTGATGGTCCACCAGTCGTAGTTGTAGTAGATCTCAAAGGTATACGGATCCAGCGGAGCCGCCTCCGAGACCGCGATGGCTGGCGCCAGCGCCATAACCATACACGCGGCCAGCAGCAGGGTAATAATCCTCTTCACGTCATTTCCTCCTTTTTATTCATCAGATCAACCCTTTATGGAGCCGATCATGATACCTTTGATGAAGTAACGCTGTATGAACGGGTAAACCATAATTATCGGCAGTATCGTGACGATCATTGTCGCCATGGTCAGCGAGCGGACGTTGACCGCCTTTCCACGGGAGATGTTGCTCATGTCGACCATCGCGCCACCGGCAGCCTGGGCAATCTGTTCGGCGAACTTCGCCTCATTGATGATGGACATCAGCACGGTCTGCATGGGTTTAAGCTCCTGTTTGGTGACGAACATCGCCGCGTCGAACCAGCTGTTCCAGTGGAACACGGCCACGTATAGCCCGACAGTCGCGATGATGGGCGTTGATATTGGGAATATAATCCTGAAGAACACGCGGATATGGTTAGCGCCGTCTATCCGCGCGGATTCCTCCAAAGCCTCCGGTATGCCCTGGAAGTATGTGCGCATCAATATCATGTTCCACAAGTTGACAAGGTTGGGGATTATGTACACCCAAAACTTGTTTATCATGTGCAGGTTGCGGATAAGGAAGTATGTGGGGATGAGTCCGCCGCCGAAATACATCGGGATCAGGCAGAGCATCGTGTAGAACCGACGCCCGATAAGCCGCTTGTGAGCCAGCCCGAACGACAGTATAGCCGTGAAAAATAAACCTGTGACAGTGCCTACCGCTGTGCGGGCGAATGTGATAAAATAGGCTGTGTATATCTTGGCGTTGGTGTAGATAAGCTCATAGTTGCGCCAGGTGAACACGCGCGGGACCAGCGTAATGCCGCCGCGGACGGTATCGTCAGCGTGGTTGAGCGATATGGCCAGCGAGTTGAAGAATGGGTAGAGCGTCACAACGACGCAAAGGAGCATCACGACGAACACCAGCGTATCCAGTACGCCGTCCCCCAGGGACGCGCGGCGGATGCGCTTTAGATTTTGGCGGGGGGGGGTGGGGGTTAGGCGCGGCTTACGGTTTGCGACGGCGGTTGCGCCAGGCACGGTTCTACCACTGTTGTCGGCAGTCACTTCAGCGGCCTCCTTCGTTCAAAATAGCGCGGACTCGCCCAGCCTGTCGGCCAGCTTGTTCGCGCCTAACAGCAACAGGAAATTGATGACCGCCTTGAATAACCCGGCAGCGGCGGCGAACGAGAAGCGGCTCTGGGATATACCGATGCGGTATACGTATGTGTCTATAATGTCAGCGTAAGCGCGGAGCATGGCGTTGCCCATCTGGTTGGTGAGCATCATGGTTTGGTCGAAGTTGGCGTTAAGAAGGTTGCCAATAGTAAATATAAGCAGCAGCACTATCGTCGGGCGGATCGTGCCAAGGGTGATGTACCAGACGCGTTGGATACGGGTTGCGCCGTCGATGGCCGCGGCTTCATAGAGGTCAGGGTCGACCGCGGCGATGGCAGCGATGTAGATGATAGAGTTCCATCCCAGTTCCTTCCAGATGTCAGTGGCGACGGCCATAGCCCAGTAGTATTCGCCTTTGTTGAAGAAGGGGATGGAGGCGTCGGTGAGGCGCAAGGCTTGCAGAGCGGCGTTGACCGCGCCGCCGTCAGCCGAGAAGAAGTCGAACATCAGGCGGGCGGCGACTACCCACGATATGAAGTGGGGGAGGTAGCTGATCGTTTGGACGGTTTTCTTGATAGTTTTGCCGCGCATCTCGTTGATCAGCAGCGCGAATATGATCGGGAGCGGGAAGTTGATCGCAAGTTTGAGGGAACTGATGACGAGGGTATTGCGGAGGACGCGCGAGAAGTTCGGGTCCTTGTAGAGGGCCTGGAACTGTTTGAAGCCGACCCATTGGCTAAGGCCTGGGAAGTCGCCGAGGCGGAATTCCTGGAACGCCATGACGATACCGTACATGGGCACATACATAAACAGCAAGACAAACAAGATGGAAGGGATCACCAGCAGCTGGAGGTCCCATTGCGCGAAGAAGCGTCGCGCCGTGTTTTGCTGACGTCCTGCCGATATCTGCGCCATGTGCAATACCATCCCTTCACGGATTTATGCATTTACCAAGTTATTATAACATAGCGCGATAAAAATGTCAACGCCAATTGTGAACATGGAGGGACAACTTACCCTGGCCACGAGGGTCCAGCGTGACGCTGGACCCATGTGTCGACGCGGCGGGTTGATGCTTCGCTGCCAGCTTTTGCTCAAAATGCCATTGACCCCCGCCGCGAACGCGGGTATAATAGGAAGGCTTGATGAATGACAAGACTGCAAGGAGATGTGACATGGCGGACAAGTATGTATACCTATTCAAAGAGGGCAACGCCGGCATGAAGAACCTGCTCGGCGGCAAAGGCGCGAACCTGGCGGAGATGACCGGCCTCGGCCTGCCCGTTCCCCAAGGGTTCACGATCACCACCGAGGCCTGCATCCGCTACTACAAGGATGGCCAGACCATCGCGCCGGACATCCTGGACCAAGTCTACGCCGCCCTTTCCGAAACGGAGAAGACCGCGGGCAAGACCTTCGGCTCCCTTGACAACCCATTCCTCGTATCGGTACGTTCCGGCGCTCGCGTCTCCATGCCGGGCATGATGGATACGATCCTCAACCTCGGCCTCAACGATGTCGCGGTCCAAGGCCTGGCCAACCTTACCCGCAACGAGCGTTTCGCCCTGGACAGCTACCGCCGCTTCATCCAGATGTTTTCGGACGTCGTGATGGAGATTGACAAATCCAAGTTCGAGGCCGTCCTTGACGCCGTCAAGCACCAAAAAGGCGTTAAATACGACAAAGACCTGGACGCCTCCGACCTCAAGGACGTCATCAAACGCTACAAGGACCTTTATACCCGCGAGAAGGGCGAGGAGTTCCCGCAAGACCCGAAAACCCAATTGCTGGAAGCCATCAAAGCCGTATTCCGCTCGTGGGACAATCCCCGCGCGATCTACTACCGCCGCATGAACGATATCCCGGGCGACTGGGGCACGGCGGTCAACGTGCAGTCGATGGTATTCGGGAACATGGGCGACGACTCCGGCACGGGCGTAGCGTTCACGCGCAACCCCTCCACCGGCGAGAACAAGCTCTACGGCGAGTATCTCCTTAACGCGCAGGGCGAGGATGTCGTCTCCGGCGTACGCACGCCGCAGCCGATCGCGACGCTGGCCGACGCGATGCCCGAGGTCTACAACCAGTTCACCGACGTCGCCTCAAAGCTGGAGAAGCACTTCCACGACATGCAGGACATGGAGTACACGATCGAGCGCGGCAAGCTCTACCTGCTCCAGACCCGCAACGGCAAGCGCACCGCCGCCGCCGCGCTGAAGATCGCGGTCGACCTGGTTGACGAGGGCATGCTCACCGAGACCGAGGCGATCATGAAGGTCGAGCCTAAGCAGCTGGACAGCCTGCTCCACCCGGCGTTCGACCCGAAGGCGATCAAGGCGGCCAAACCCATCGCTACGGGCCTGCCCGCCTCGCCCGGCGCGGCCAGCGGCCAGGCCTACTTCACGGCGAAGGAAGCGGTCGAGGCCGCCCAATCCGGCAAAAAGGTACTGCTGGTGCGCAAGGAGACCACGCCCGAAGACATCGAGGGCATGGATCTCTCGCAGGGGATACTGACCGTGTTCGGCGGCATGACCAGCCACGCGGCGGTTGTCGCGCGGGGCATGGGCCGCTGCGCTGTCGTGGGCTGCGGCGCGTTGTCGATCGGCAAGGACGAGAAGTCCGTCACCGTCGCCGGCGTTACGTATAAGGAAGGCGATATCCTCTCCATCGACGGGTCTACCGGCAACGTCTACGCAGGGGCGATCCCCACGGTCGAGGCGCAGGTCGCGGGCGACTTCGCCAGGCTCATGGGCTGGGCGGACAAGGCCCGCCGCCTGAAGGTCCGCACGAACGCCGACACGCCGCGCGACGCGGAACAGGCGGTCAAGTTCGGCGCGGAAGGCATCGGGCTATGCCGCACCGAGCACATGTTCTTCGAGGCGGATCGCATCAGCGCGGTTCGCGAGATGATACTCTCCAACACCGAGACGCAGCGCCGCGCCGCGCTGAACAAGCTCTTGCCAATGCAGCGCGGAGACTTCGAGGGCATCTACAAAGCGATGGGGGAGCGGCCTGTGACGATCCGCTTCCTGGATCCGCCGCTGCATGAGTTCCTGCCCCAGAAGTACATGACCGACGAGATCGCGTCCATCGCCAAGGAGCTGAACACGACCAGCGAGGCCATAGTAGCGAAGATCGAGCAGCTGCACGAGTTCAACCCGATGATGGGGCATAGGGGCTGCCGCCTGTCGATCACGTTCCCGGAGATCGCCCAGACGCAGACCCAGGCCGTCATAGAGGCCGCGCTCAACGCGCGCAAGGCGACGGGGCTAAACATCAAGCCGGAGATCATGATCCCGCTGGTCGGCGACGTGAAGGAGCTGGCCTTCGTCAAGAGGATCATACTGGAGACGATAGAGAAGGTGTTCGCGGAGCGCGGCGAGACGATCGAATACATGATCGGCACGATGATCGAGATACCACGCGCCGCGGTCACAGCCGACGAGATCGCCACGGAAGCGGAGTTCTTCTCCTTCGGCACGAACGATTTGACTCAGATGACGTTCGGGTTTTCGCGCGACGACGCGGGGAAATTCTTGGAAGCGTACTACGACAAGAAGATATTCGAGCAGGATCCGTTCGCGCGGCTGGATCAGGACGGCGTGGGCAAGCTCGTTAAGATGGCATGCAAGCTGGGCCGGGAGGTCAATCCCAAGCTGAAGCTGGGCATATGCGGCGAGCATGGCGGGGATCCATCGTCGGTGGTATTCTGCCACAAGGCGGGGCTGGACTATGTCAGCTGCTCGCCGTTCCGCGTGCCGATCGCGCGGCTTGCCGCCGCGCAAGCCGCCATCCAGGATAAGTAACAGCCAAACCCACATAACCAAAGGGCTGCCGCTAACGCGGACGGCAGCCCTTGATTGTTGCCGCAAGGCATGGAGGAACAACCTACCCTGGCCACGAGGGTCCAGCGTCACGCTGGTCAGGGGGTCAAGGGGGGTGAAACCCCCTTGCG
>JAISWI010000053.1 GCA_031270865.1 Oscillospiraceae bacterium | reverse complement strand
CGGGGCTGGGGTTTGTTGGTTTCGACCGGGGGACGCGGGGCTCTGCCCCGCACCCCGCAAGGGGGTTTCACCCCCCTTGACCCCCTGACCAGCGTGACGCTGGACCCTCGTGGCCAGGGTAGGTTGTTCCTCAATGCCGGCGGTTTACCGTATCAGCGTGATGACGACGACCGCGAGTGAGGCGATGACAGCGACAGCCGCGTACGCGCGGATGTCGCGGGCGGCGCGGCGGGTTTCCTCGGACGCTTCCTTCTGGAGCGATTCCAGCCTGTTGAACCGGTAGTCAAAGCGCTCGGCGATCGTCTTATGCTCGATCGCGATGCGGGATTCCAGCGCGAGCTGGTTTTCCTCGACCTTCCTAAGCAATGTTTCTATCCCTGACTCATAGTCAGGCTTACTAGGCCGGGGTTTCCTGGCATTCTTGCGCGGTTTGGAGGATTCGACAGTTTCGATGGATTCGATGGATTCGGTGGATTCCGCGCTAATATCAGCCTGTACGGTTGTTTCGGTTATAATAAGATCCGCTTCGATGGTATCGGGCGGCAATTGGTATTCCATGATATATATCACCTCTGGTTTATAATATGTACTAATACGTTAAGGGTGCTGGTGGAAATTATGATTGATTCGCTGGACGCGGCGCTCGCGTTCATCCATGACACGCGCTACCGTGGCGGTAAGGATGGTCTCAACCATATGCGCCGCCTGATGTCCGCGCTGGGCAGCCCACAGGACCGCTTGAAGTGCGTCCATATCGCTGGAACCAACGGCAAGGGTTCGGTATGCGCGTTTACCCAGGCCGTGCTCCGTTGCGCCGGATACAAGACCGGGCTATACACATCGCCCTACCTGCAGGCGTTCAACGAGCGAATCCGCGTAGACGGCGTTAACATCCCGGACGCTGACCTGATCCGGCTTACCTCGCGTGTCGCGGTGGTAGTCGAGGCGCTGCGCGGCGAGAGCGTCTTCCCTACAGAGTTTGAGATCATAACGGCGATCGGGTTCCTTTACTTTGACGAATCCGATGTAGACGCTGCCGTGATCGAAGTCGGGCTGGGCGGCCGCCTTGATTCGACAAACATAATCACGCCGCTTGTAACCGCGGTCACCTCGATAGACCTGGACCACATCCGCCTTCTGGGATCGACGGTCGAGCTGATAGCGTTCGAGAAGGCGGGTATTGCCAAACCTGACGCGCCGATGATACTATATCCTGGCGCGGACGCTTCGGTCGCTGAGGCAGTCCGCCGCCAGTGCGCGGCGGTCGGCGCCCCGTTCGTGCCGCTGGCGCGTACAGACGGCGGCGGCATGGTTATAAGATATAAGGATGGCGAGGAGATCGCGTACCATGTCGGGCTGTTGGGCGAACACCAGCAGGACAACGCCGCGACAGCGCGGGCGGTATGCGAGGCGTTAAGGCTGCGCGGCTTCAACATACCGGACGCCGTGATTGACGAGGGCCTTCTCCGCGCGGCGTGGCCTGGCAGACTGGAATGGGTGAAGCCGCGCCGCGAGGACTTCCCACGCGCGGTCCTGCTGGACGGGGCGCACAACCCGCAGGGAGCGCGCGCGTTGGCGGCTTACCTGGACGCTCTCCACATGCCCGTGACGCTGGTTGCCGGGATGCTTCGCGAGAAGGATTCGGAAAACTTCGCCCGAACGATCGCGCCGCGTGTCCGCCGTGTGCTTACCGTTACGCCGGACTCTACGCGGGCTGTTCCCGCCCAAACGCTGGCGGAGGTATTCAACGCGGTAAGCGGGCGCGGCGCGCTGGCCTCGCCCTGCCCGACGCTGGCGGCCGCGCTTCATTTAGCGAAGTGTACATCCGAATTCCCGCTGGGCTGGTGCGTGGTCGCGGGATCGCTGTACCTGGTCGGCGAGGCGCGGACGCTGCTTGACGCGCCGCCGTGTACGCTGCTCGGCCCTCCGGTCGATTATATTTGATGGATAGTTATCATGAGCCCGTGTTGTTCGGCGAGGCGATAACCGCGCTTAACGTCCAACCCGGCGGCGTTTACGTTGACGGCACGCTGGGCGGTGGTGGCCACGCGTCGGGGATACTCGCGCGGCTTAACGGCACGGGCCGGCTATTCGGCATCGACAAGGATACCGACGCGTTGACTTCGGCCGCCGGAAGGCTGCGCGGCGCGGCCAACCTTACGCTGATACACGGCGATTTCCACGACATGGCCGCGCTGCTGGCTGGGCATGGCGCGTCGTCGATCGACGGCGCGCTGCTGGATCTTGGCGTGTCGTCCCACCAGCTGGATACCCCGGAGCGCGGGTTCTCCTACCACAGCAACGCGCCGCTGGACATGCGCATGGACGCGGGCCAGGGCGAGACAGCCGCGGACATGCTCGCGAGGCTGGATGAGGCTGGGTTAAGCCGGATATTCCGGGAATACGGGGAGGAAAACTGGTCGAGCCGCGTCGCGAAGGTGATCGTGTCGCGGCGTGAGCGCTCACCCATACGGACCACGCTTGATCTTGTGGACTGCGTGGACGCGGCGGTCCCGAAACCTGTCAGGATGCGCGACACGGGGCATCCGGCGCGGCGGGTGTTCCAGGCGCTGCGGATCGCGGTCAACGATGAGCTTGCGCCGCTGGAACGCTCGCTGGAATCGATCGTGGGCATGTTGAATCCAGGCGGGAGGTTATGCGTTATAACGTTCCACTCGCTGGAAGACAGGATAGTGAAACAAACGTTTGCGAGGCTAAGGAAACCTTGCGCGTGCCCGCCTGATTTCCCGGTGTGCGTATGCGGTAAACTGCCAACTATATCCATGTTTGGCGCGAAGCCCATATCCCCCGCCGGAGATGAGGTAACGCGCAACCCGCGCTCACGCGGCGCGAGGCTGCGCGCGGTGGAGAAATTATGACGCTATATATTGTTGGCACGCCCATTGGAAACCTGTCCGACGTCAGCCAACGCGCGTTGGATACGCTGCGCTCCGTGTCGATAATAGCCGCCGAGGACACGCGCGTCACGTCGAAACTGCTCGCCCGATATAACATTCATACCAAACTAACCTCATGCCATGGCCACAACGAGCGCGGCAAGGCGCGATGGCTGGTTTCGCGCATGATGGAGACCGGCGGCGACGTGGCGCTGGTAAGCGACGCGGGCATGCCGGCTGTGTCGGATCCGGGCGGCGCGGTCGCGGCAGCCGCGCGGGAGGCTGGCATCCGCGTGGAGTGCGTGCCGGGGCCGTCCGCCGTAACGACGGTCCTCGCGCTGACGGGCTGGGATTTCACGGAGTTCGCGTTCTACGGGTTCCTGCCGCGCGAGAAGGGCGATCTGCGCTCCAAGCTGTCCGAAATGTCAAAGGGCGCGCGCGTCGCGGTGGTGTTCGAGTCGCCGCGCCGGGTGGAGTCGCTGCTGGCCGTCATTACCGAGGTTTGCCAGGACGCGCGGGTATTCATCGCCAACGACCTAACGAAAACGCACGAGTGGACATATGAGGGAACGGCGGCGGACACGCTGGCGGCGCTCTCCGCGAGGGAGAACGCGCAAAAGGGCGAGTACTGCCTGGCGATCCAGTTCCCGGCGGCCGCCGTCGAGCCGGAGGCGGCTGAGCCTATCCGCGCCGAGACATGGATACTGGACGCGCTGCAGCGTGGCGTGGCGATGCCGGAGGCGGTCGAGTTCGCGCGGTCGCGCGGGGTTTCACGCAATGAGGCTTATCGGGCAAGCGTCGCAATCCGGCAATATCTCTCAAAAAACAACTACTAGCTTTCTCTCCCATTATATGGTATAGTAAGGATGGCGGAGCGCGGCCACGCGCAATTCAACACCGCCGGGGGCGGAACACCGTCCGATCGGAGGTATGGCTATGCCCAAGACTACCAGTCCGGCGCGGACGGCGTCGTCGCGCGGAAGCTCGCCCCGGCAGGTCCGGCAAGGCGGCCCGAAAGCCGCGCAGCGTCCTGACGGCAGGCCGTCGCCGCCATCCAGCAAGGCGCTGGCCAAGACCTCCGTGCAGATGGTGGTCAAGCCGCCCAGGAAGACCGCGCCGGAGGCAGCGTTCGCCCGGGGCGCGATGGGTATACTCGTCGTTGGCGCGGGTATTATACTGCTATGCAGTCTGGTTTGGTCCGCGCCGACAGGCTTTCTCCAAGCGGTCCGCGCGGCGATCCAGGGCAGCATGGGCCGCCTCGCGCCATGCTTCCCGCTGGTAGTCGTGTGGGCCGGGGCGTTGGTGACGTTCTCGGCGAAGAACCCCGTCCGGATGAGCACGGTGCTGCTGATCACCGGGCTTATCGTGTGCTTCGCGGCCATCGCGCAGGTCGCGCAGTTCGGCGCGATCGCGGACTTTGTGAAACTGAAGGGTATGCGCGTAAGTTACCGTGATTTCATAAAGGAATCTTTTATCAACTCATCAGTAACTCCGCGCGGCGGCGGCGCGTTAGGCGCGTTGATAGCCTATCCGCTGACAACCGCGCTGGCCTGGTGGGGCGCTGATATACTGCTGCTGTGCCTTACGCTGGCGGATTGTCTGATGCTGTTCAAGGTATCCATGCCGGAGCAGGGCGGGAAATTCTGGAATTGGATGAGCCGGTCAATGTCGAAGGCGCGGTTGTGGGTGGAAGACCACTGGACAGTGTGGCGCATGCGCCGCGCGGAGGGGACTGTGGTCGCGGCGTCGGCGTACCCCGCGTACGGCGAAGCGTATCCCGTCGCCGGGCAGGACGAGTTAGGCGCGGGCGACGCCGATGGAGCGGATGGAGCGTCAGGCGTCGCCGGACAGCAGCCCTATCCGTCGCCGCCAGCCAAGCCTCGCGTCCCCGCGCCCGTTGATCCGACAGACCGCGGGCGCGTCATACCGATGAGGCCTGGGCTAGGAAAACAAGCGCAGGCTCGCCAGCCGATAGAGCCGATCCACCCGTCAGCCGGGCCTGGACCCAAGCCCGCGCGCGTGAGCGACACGGGCAGCAAGCGGCTGTTTATAGAGGACATAGTGCCGGATGGAGCGGGTTTGCCGGGAACGCCGCCGCGCAAGCGTCAGCCGGGCGAGCTGCCGTCATACCTGGACGAGCAGAGCAAGTTCTATAACCAATTGGACGTATTGCCCGAAGGCGAGGAGGACGCGCCGCCGTGGGAACCGCTGCCGCGCGTCGAGCCCGCCAGTGATTTAACGAATAATACACAGCCGCGGGACGCTTTCGACCTGGAGCCTGTATCGTTCGCGCAGCCCGCGCTGGCGCAAGCCGCGCCGCCGTCGGCTCGCGGACGCGCCGACGAGGATGTGTTCACCGACATAGCGCGTACCGATCCACCCGACCGGCATAACATCGAGCCGGAATCATTCAAGCGGTATAACGAAGCCGACATGACCGACGCGCCGTACCGCGTGCCGCCGTTCGAGCTGCTCAACCGGGGTAAGCCCGAGTCGCCGCAGGACACGCGCTCCGCCGACCAGCGCGGCTCTATCAAGTTGGAAGAAACGCTGCTCAGCTTCGGTATCACGGCGAAGGTCGTGCATGTCACGCACGGCCCGGCGATCACGCGGTATGAGGTGCAGCCGGGGCCGGGGATCAAGGTCGCCAGGATAGTGAGCCTGACCGACGACATCGCGCTTAACATGGCCGCGCTGGGCGTGCGCATCGAGGCGCCGATACCGGGCAAGTCCGCCGTCGGCATCGAGATCCCCAATGATAACGTTTCGACCGTGCTGCTGCGCGACGTGCTGGAGAGCGACGAGAGCCAGAACCATCCCTCCAAGCTGGCCATCGCGCTGGGTAAGGACATCGCGGGCAAGCGCATCATAGCGAACCTAAGCAGCATGCCTCATCTGCTGATAGCGGGCGCGACGGGTTCGGGTAAGTCGGTATGCATTAATACGATCATAACATCATTGATATACCGCGCCACGCCGCAGGAGGTCCGGCTGATACTGGTTGACCCGAAGGTCGTGGAATTAAGCGTCTACAACGGCATACCGCACCTGGAGGCGCCCGTCGTCACCGACCCGAAGGAGGCGGCCAAGGCGCTCAAGTGGGCGGTCATAGAGATGGAGGACCGCTACCGCAAGTTCGCTTCGGTTGAGGCGCGGGACATCCGCGGCTATAACGCCAAGCGCAAGAAGGACGAGCCGCTGATGCCCCAGATCGTCGTTGTAATAGACGAGCTGGCCGACCTGATGCTGGTCGCGTCCAAGGACGTTGAGGAATCGATATGCCGCCTCGCGCAGTTGGCCAGGGCCGCTGGAATCCATCTGGTCATCGCCACGCAGCGTCCTTCGGTAAACGTTATAACGGGCGTAATAAAGAGCAACATCCCCTCGCGGATAGCGTTCGCCGTGGCCTCGCAGGTCGACGCGCGCACAATACTGGATACGGCGGGCGCGGAGAAACTGATCGGCAAGGGCGATATGCTATACGCCCCGGCGGGCGGCGGGAAGCCGCTGCGCGTGCAGGGCTGCTTCGTGTCCGATCAGGAGGTCGCGCGGGTGGTGGAATACGTCAAGGAGCGGCATGAGCCGGAGTACTCCTCAACGTTTAACGAATACTTGAAGACCGACGCCGACGAGCCGCCGCCCATCGTTGAGCCGGACGACGCGGCGTCCGACGGTCTGTTGAAGGACGCGGCGGAGATGGCCGTGGACAGCGGCCAGGCCTCGATCAGCATGCTGCAGCGCAGGCTGCGGGTTGGTTACGCCAGAGCCGGGCGGCTGATAGACGAGATGGCGCGGCGCGGGATAATCAGTCCGGATGAAGGCAGTAAACCCAGAACCGCGCTTATCACGGCGGACGAGTTCAAGCGGATGTTTCCGAAAAGATAGGGGGTAACTATGGCGATACAGGCTCCCAAGGGCACCTATGACGTTTTACCGGGACGCAGCGGGGTTTGGCAAGCGGTCGAGCGGGTGATGCGGGAATCCGCGGCGCTGTCCGGGTTCCGTGAGGTGCGAACGCCCGTGTTCGAGCATACCGAGCTGTTCCAGCGCGGCGTGGGCGATACCACGGACGTGGTGCAAAAGGAGATGTATACCTTCACCGATAAAGGCGGGCGATCGGTCACGCTGAAGCCGGAGGGCACGGCGGGCGCGGTCCGCGCGATGCTGGAGGCCGGGATGCACGGCGGGCCGATGCCTGTCAAGATGTACTATATCAACACGCCCATATTCAGGTATGAGGCGCCGCAGAAGGGACGGATGCGCGAGCACCACCAGTTCGGCGTTGAGGTGTTCGGCGCGCCGCTGCCCACGTGCGACGCGGAGGTGATCGCGCTGGCGCTGCGGGTGATCGGCGCGTTGGGCGTGAAGGATTGGGATTTGAGGATCAACAGCATAGGCTGCCCGGAGTGCAGGGCGGAGTATCATAAGGCGTTGAGGGCGTTTCTGGAGCCGAGGCTGGATAAGCTGTGCGGGACGTGCGTCCAGCGGTTCGGGAAGAACCCGCTGCGCATACTGGATTGCAAGGTCGAGCCGTGTCAAGCGGAGTTGGTAGACGCGCCGGCAGTGTTGGACAGCCTGTGCGATGGGTGCCGGGAACACTTCGAGGGCTTGAAGGCCGCGCTGGACGCGCTGGGCATACCGTATGTCGTGGACGCGCGGATAGTTCGCGGGCTTGATTACTATACTAGAACAGTGTTCGAGGTGGTGCCGTCAGGCGGAGGCCCGACAATAACGGGCGGCGGCAGGTATGACGGGCTGGTCGAGCAGTTGGACGGGCCAAGGCTGGCAGGGTTCGGGTTCGGGATGGGCATGGAGAGGTTGATAACGCTGCTGGAAGAGAAGGGCGGCGCGCCGGAAGCGCCCAGGGCGTTGGATGTGTGCGTCGCGCCGCTAGGGGAAGGGGATCGGCTGGACGCGTTGAGGCTTACCGAGGAGCTGCGAGGCGCGGGGATTAAGGCGGATATGGACCACGTTGGGCGAAGCCTGAAGGCGCAGTTCCGGTACGCGGATAAGGCGGGCGCGACGCTGGTCGTGGTGGTAGGAGGGGATGAGGCGGGACGCGGCGGCGTGAGGCTTAGGGATTTTGCCGCGCGCGACGAGGCGGAGGTCTCGCGGGGTGAGGTTGTTGGGGAGATTAGGCGCAGGGTTGGAGGTTTGGCGTTTAGCGAATAGTTGGTGTGAGGGGAGGCTTTTGTGGAACGAGCGTTCAAGCGGCCCGTTTTGACCGCGGTACTGCTGGCGGCTGTGCCCGTTTTGATAGCGACGGCAGCGGGGATGGTTGTTACGGCGGCAGGGGTTGGCGAGATGGCGGGTTTCGCTATACAGGCGGCCGCGTTCGCGGCGATACTGGCGGTAGGGTTGGCCATTGCGGGGAGGGCTGGGTTCGGATATAATAATGTCGGATTGCGCCGCGTGGAGCCGGGTTCGGCAAGGAGGGCGTTGTTTTTTGCGCCGGCGGTGATAGCGGAGGGCGCGGCGTTGGTTATGGGGTTGGCGGGAGGTTTGGGCGCAGGGGCTGTAGGGGTGTTAGGAGCGTTTGCGCTGCTGGTAGGGTTGAGCGAGGAGTTGTTCTTCCGGGGGTTGGTGTTAAGGTGTTTGGGTGGGTATGGTAAGGAGCGGGCGGTATTGGTAGGAGCGATACTGTTCGGGGCGGGGCACGCGGCGAACGCGTTTGTAAGCGGGGGGTTGATGGATGTTCTGCCGCAGGTGATGTTCGCGTTGCTGTTCGGTGTGGCGGCGGGTCAGTTGACCGTTGTGACGGGGAGTATTGTTCCGGCGGTGTGCTGGCATTTTGCGCATGATTTTGTCGCGTATGTGACAAATGATGGCGTGGGGGGCAGTGCGTTGGTTGTGCTGGGCGTCCAGATTATATTGATGGCGGCGTATGCGGCTCTGTTGTATAAACGGATGGCCAGCGATGGATGACCATGGAGGAACAACCTACCCTGGCCACGAGGGTCCAGCGTCACGCTGGTCAGGGGGTCAAGGGGGGTGAAACCCCCTTGCGGGGTGCGGGG
>JAISWI010000042.1 GCA_031270865.1 Oscillospiraceae bacterium | reverse complement strand
GACCGCGGCGAACCCCGCCGCGATCATCCTGATTGGGCTTATCCGTGCCTTCCCCCAAAGCGTCATCGCCCGGCATCCATCCTTCCGGACGGGCGGGCGGCCCGGGGGTGGCGTGACTTTTTAGGCAGCCTTGACATGGCTGTATTATACCATGGGAGCGGCGGAAGTGGAAGGCGGCGTCGCGCCGCAGTTATGCTCGTTTGATTTGTAAGTTGTATGAATTACGCGAAGCGTTAATGCCCTGAGAGGCGCAAGCTGTCATAAGTTGCGAAGATAACGTTCTGGATTATTAAGGAATCCCCGCAGCAGCGCGATCGATTCCAGCGTGTCGAAGCTGGCGCGGGCCAAGGGCGATTCGTCGAACGAGTAGAGCGCGGCGTCAGGGTAAGCCAGCAGAATCGGCGAGTGTGTGGCGATGATGAACTGGCATCCTTCCTCATCGGCCATCCGCCGTATCAGGGAGAGCAGCGCCATCTGCCTTAGCGGTGACAGCGGGGCTTCCGGCTCGTCCAGCAGGTACAGACCTCCGGGCGTCAGCCGCTCGTTGAACAGGCGCAGGAAGCTCTCGCCGTGTGAGGAATGATCCAGCAGGTCGCGCCCGTAACGTCCCTCCATGTCGCCGATGGCCCCGGCGTACGTCATCCGGGCCTGGTTGAGGGCGAACGCGCCACGCCCCGCGTATTCGTCATCTACCCTCGCCAGCTCACGGAGCATCTCCCGCCGCTCCTGCTGCATGCGCAGTATGAAGTTGAAGAAATCCTCGCTACGCAGGAAAAGCGTGGCGCGGGGTTTCTTCGCGTGCGTCAGGCGCATGCCCCATGCGTAAGGCCTCAACGCCGCGAGGCTCTCATCCCGAGCGGCGTCCGTCCGGCCAACCGCTGGCGCGGCCAGCTTCACGGCCAGGCATTCCATCAGCGTAGACTTGCCCGATCCGTTCTCCCCACATAATAATGTGACCGGCTTGTCGAGTTCTATCGCGCCGCGTTGACGCAGCGCGGGGATGGTGTGCGGCCAGCCGCCATCATCGTTGTCCGGCAGGCGGATTTGACGTAAATAGATCATACCGTCCTATCGCGTTTGTCCAATATGAATAATTGGTTCTCATAAACCGGAACGGGGCCGCCGTAGCTTACGGCAGCCCCAAACCCTGTTCCGCGGATTACTTATACTGCGCGTCGTACGCCGACTGGTAGTACCCGACCAGCGTATCAAAGCCCCTCGACTGCAGTTCGGCAACCCAGCCGTCGAACTCCTTGTCCACGTCGCGCTCACCGGTCATGAACGCGGTCATGCCCTCGCGGATCGCGGAGGACAATTCGGTCTTGATAACGGACATCGCGCTGACTTCCTCGTCGGTGAACTTCAGCGGCGGTATGATCTTCTCATCGGACGTGTACGGCTTATACTGCTCGGAAGAAACCTTGTACAGCAGTGTCTCCAGCCCTTCGGGAGCGTAGAGGTCGATGTTCGGGTCGCTGGGCTCGCCCAGGCGGAACGCCGCGTCGCGGTATGTTGATGACATCTGCACCACGTGCTGGTTCTGCGGCTTGGTCTCCTGCCATGGTGTCAGGATCTTGTACAGCGCTGGCAGTCCGTTGATGCCAACCGCGCCGGCGTCCGGCTCGTCCCAATCGACGCCCTTCACGCCGTAGTAGGCCCGCATCGACGCCTCAAAGTCGTACAGCAGGTCCGCCGCGCGGAACGCTTCCGCCGCCACCTTGCTGTCCGCTGAGATGAAGAAGTAATGCCCGCCTACCGAATCATGAGGGTAGCTGTTCTGGCTGCGGTATCCGTTCGGGCCGGTGATCGGGGTGAGCGCCTCGAACTCGCGGTACTTCTCGCCGCCCATCTCGGCGAACATGATGTAGCCGCTCGGGCTGGCGCCGACCTGCCCGCCCTCCGCCAGCGCGGTGAGCGTGTTCAGGTTCTGGGTGAACGTGCCGGGATAGATGAGGCCCTCTTCGTACAACTTAGCGATGTACTTGAGGCCGTCCTTGGTCTCCGGCTTGAAGAACGGCGCGGTCACCGTGCCGTCTTCCACATACAGGCCGAACGCCAGCTGGCCCGTCGTCTGTCGCACGTCCAAGTATAGCGGGTAGAACGTGAACGCGCTCATGATGAACATGTCGGGTGTGCTGGCCCAGCCGTCGATGTAGGTGCCGGTCAGCGGGATCTCGTCGGACGGATCGCCGTTGCCGTTGGCGTCGTTGTCGCGGAAGGCGACCAGCGTGTCGTACAGCTCGTCGGTCGTCGTCGGGGTTGAAAGGCCCAAGTTGTTGAGCCAGGCCTTGTTGATCCAGAACTTATCCGGAACGGTGCAATGGTAGCACTCATTGACGGTCGGCAGCGAGTAGATACTGCCGTCCAGCTGGGTGATCAGGCCTTCGGAGCCGGGATAGCTCTCGAACACCTTCTTGATGCCCACGCCGTATTCCTCGATCAGGTCGTTCAGCGGGCGGAACATGCCTTCCGACACGCCGTAGCGCGTCATCAGCGCGTCGGACAGCCCGACCGACATGAACGCGTCCGGGTAGCTGCCCGAGGCGAGGATCAGGCTGAGCTTCTCGACGCGGCCCTCCAGCGGAATCAGCTCGAACTCGAAATTGATATTGGTCTGCTCTTCCCACCACTTGACGAACTCGTTGGTATCCCAGTCCTCGATGCCGGGATGGTCGGTGACAGCCAGCCGGACCGTCACATCGCCGGGGTTGGGCACGACTGGGAGGTCGTAACCTGGGGCCGCGAGCGCCGCGCCCGTCATCAGCAGCGTTGCCGCCAACGCCAGGCAAACCAGTTTCCGCATAGTCTCCTCCTTGATGATTGTTCCCCACTACGCCGCCGCAGGGGGTGTCTCCCCTTGCTGGGGTTGCAGGGAGATATTAGCATACTGCCATGGCAGTACAACTAACCAAGCATACCGCGGTTTTCCCACGGGTTATCCCTTAAGTGACCCAATCATAACCCCTTTGACAAAATACTTCTGCACAAACGGGTATAACACCAGCAACGGAGCGCTGGATACCACGATGATCGCGTATTTGAGCAGGTTGCTCATGCCCTGGCGGGTGGCAAGGTCGCGCAGATCCTGCACGGCGGCCACATCCATCTGGTTGAGTATCAGTATATTGCGTAGAACTACCTGTAGCGGGTAGAGCTTTTTGTCGGAAAGGTATATGAAAGCGTCGAAGTAACCGTTCCAGATGCCCACCGCGCTGTAAAGACCTACCACCGCTATTATCGACCCGGACAGCGGAAGCGCGATGTGCGCGAGCATGCCATAGACCGTGCAGCCGTCCAGATTCGCCGACTCGAACAGTTCATCCGGTATGGAGGACTTGATATACGTGCGCGTCAGCATGATGAACCACGCGCTGACCGCTCCGGGCAGGACCATGACCCAGATGGTGTTGAGCATGTGGAGGTCACGGACCAGCAGGTAACTGGGGATCAGCCCGCCGCTGAAGAACATCGTGAACACCAGCAGCGCCGAGAACGCCCCGCGCCCGAAGAAGTCTTTCCGCGACAGGCAGAATCCAGACAGCATCGTGACAACCAGCGTGAGGATTGTCCCCAGCGCGGTATATACGAAGGAATTGATGTAGCCCGTGGTGATCTGCCTGTTCTCGAAAACGGCCTTGTAGGCGGTGAGCGACGGCTCGACCGGATACAGCCATACCCGCCCGCCCATCACGGCGGACGTAGAGGATAACGAGGAACTCACCACATATATAAGCGGATACGCGACCAGCAGCCCCGCAACGACCAGCAGCAACGCGCTGATCCCATCGAACACATAGTCGCTCCATGGCTGGCGGATCCCCCGCCGCCGCTTGCGGAGCGTTACACGCGCGGTCATACCCCCGCCTCCCTTACAGCAGCCCGTCGCCGGAGATCAGCTTGCAGACCGCGTTGGCGCCCAGCACCGTAGCCAGGCAGATGGCCGAGCTGAACAGCCCGGCGGCGGTCGAGAAGCTGAAGTTGGCGCCCTGCAGCCCAATCTTATAGATGTAGGTTGACAGGACCTCCGACACGGACAGGTTGATGTTGTTCTGCATCAGGTATATCTTCTCAAACGCGACCGACAGGATGCTGCCCGTGTTCAGGATAAACAGGACGCGGATGGTCGGCGCGATCGATGGTATGTCTACGTTCAGGATGCGCTTGAGCTTGCTCGCGCCATCCACGATGGCCGCGTCGTACAGCTCCTGGCTGACGCCGGACAGCGCGGCCAGGTATATCACCGCCGAATATCCAGCGCCCTGCCAAATCCCGGTGAGCACGTATATCAGCCGGAAAAACCGCTTTTCCCCCATGAAATTGACGGCGGTCCCGCCCATGCCCCTGATTATCTGGTTGACCAACCCGCCGGATATATCCGTGAACTGGATGATCATGGAGACCAGCACGACCGTCGATATGAAGTACGGCATGTATGTGACCATCTGCACTGACTTGCTGAACCTGCGGCTGGGCGACTCGTTCAGACACACGGCTAGGATAATCGGGGCCGGGAAGCCCAGCAGCAGCGAGTACACGCTGATCAGCAGAGTGTTGGATATCACGTTCCAGGCCGAGGACGCGGTCAGGAACTGGGTGAAGTGCTTAAGCCCGACCCACGGGCTTCCGAGCATCCCCAGGCGCACCTTGTAATCCTTAAACGCGATCTGCAGCCCATACATCGGGTAATACTTGAACAGCAGCAGCAACGCCACCGGCAGAAGCAGCAAGACGTAATACGGCGCGCTGGCGCGGACACGCCGCCAAACAGCGCCCCCGTTGCCTACGCGCCGGGTCATACCCGTTCCGTTACCGTTAACCCTGACCCGGTCAACCATCATTCCGCTCCTCAACAAATCAATTTGCTTAACCACTCCAAGTAGTATACACCATATTGTGAATAATTGCAAGCGGTCTTTCTCGGTTTTTTTCTGTGACGTACAAATGGTAAAAGCATATTTCAGATGTATTTACTATAATACTGGAACGTAAACCAGAAAACATGCGTAATATGTATAGTATGGAATGGAAAATGGGGTAACGCGCCTGAACCGGCATATCCAACCCGCGCGGCGGATGGAAACCGGGAGGCGCGCCCCAACGCCGCGCTTGGACTCAATCAATCCTGTCAAAGGTAAATCCCAAACCCTTGCCATCCCGCAGGTCAGCCAGCAAGCGCGACTCTATATCTTCTTTGCCGCTTAGGTAACTATCGGACAGGAACACAATCGGCACCACTCGGTCCTCATCCGGAACGTCGTACCAGTCAAACATCGTATACAGGATGTCGCGTACGTTTCCGGAGCGCGTGTTAAGCCGGACAACGTCCAGCGGGGTGTCAGTTTCTCCAATGGATAC
Source organism: Oscillospiraceae bacterium (assembly GCA_031270865.1). Lineage (GTDB taxonomy): Bacteria > Bacillota > Clostridia > Christensenellales > Aristaeellaceae > BNUH01. Next base: position 11,691 of record JAISWI010000042.1, on the reverse strand, counting down.
GCTCTCTGGTAGGGCGTCTATTGTCGGCTTCGCGGCGTTACACTCCTCACAAGTAATCCTGTAGAAATACAGGACAGTCGAGTGATCCGCGTCGACGGGTATCCGGGCAAAGATGTCGTCCGGCTCCGTCAGCTTGTTATAGACATACCCGTTGACGAATATATCTTCGCCAGCGGTAAGGAACGCCTCGCGCAGGTTCGAGCGTATCGATTCCAACCCGGAGAACAGCTTGCTGTTGACCATCAGCACCGGGAAGGACAGGTTGTCGGTCGAGTGGCCGAACAAGGCGAGCTTCTCCGCGAACGCCTCCTTGCCGCCCGTTTGGTACACGTTGGTCGGGTAAATTTTCACAGGATACAACGCCCTGTCCTCGGGTGACAACACTTCATTGTATAGGTCGTAGAACTCCTGGTCACCGTCGCACGAACCGCATACCGTTTCGTGGAAGTAGTACAGCTCGATCTTCTCGGGCAGAGCGGCGGTTTCTTCCGCGACGGCCCGCGCGGTCAACAAGCACGCGAACGTGAGCGCGACCACCAGTGAGCATTGGCAAACATTTCGCCAGAATGACATTCAATCAACCCCTTTTCCATATAACGAGTCCCAACGCGAAAACCTTCGCCAGGCAATCAATTATACCACGTGGCCGTGGGAAGGCCGTCAGGACGCGGTTTCTCGCGCCCGGCGTCTGGCAACAGGAAACCTTCCAGTCCGTCAGCCAAGGCGACGCGCTGTCCAAGGGCTACAAGGTCCTGTCCGATTCGATAGACAGCCAGACAACCGCCGAACGCGCGTCACGCGCGGCCCCGGCCATATATGTACTGGTCAAGCTTGCGGGCGCGATCGAGTTTGTAATCATCAAGGTTGTCGTCGACCGCTGACGCGCGTCGGGAAAGGAGTAAGCAATGCCCATCAACAGCATGAGCTATAACACGTATAGCTTTTCCGAAATCACCTTTGTGCTGCAGCACCCCTCGCTCGGCCAGTTCCAGTTGGTCGGCGAGACGGTCGGCACCATCTCGTTCGCGCGGGCGCAGGATTCAAGCTCGCACCAGGTGGCGCACGACGGCAGCGTCATGACCTCCAAGATCGTAACGCGGCACGGCACAATGAGCTTCACCGCGCACCAGGACAGCGCGCTCCACCGCTGGCTGCAGAACGCGTATAATTACCTAATGAACGCCTACGCCGACCCGGACTGGGCGGAATTCTCAGGGCGCTGCGAATCGAATACCACGCGTGAGGTTACCACGTTCAGCCACGCGTCGATCCAGAAATTCCCCGACGTCAACTACCAGCAGCAGGGTCAGGACGTAACGTGGAATTTCCTGTGCGGCGTCATCGACACCGAACACGCGTAATGCCGGAAGGAGGATAATGGTTATGTCCGCCGATAAGCATACCTACATCGATATAGGCGGTGATGAATACCGCGTTACAGAAGTTCCAGCTTACGACTAAGTACCTGATGGACTGGTCGTTCTACCAGATTAAGAATATCGCCGCGCGTCCGCTCAACACCCTCACCCAATACCTGGGCAAGGCGACCGCGTTCATCGGCAAGAACATCGCCAAGATAACCGAGTGGATGGGTATCGGAGTGAAGTTTATCGCGTCGTTCTTCGCGATCCTCGCGCGGGCGATCGACGGCGTCGGGGTTCTGCTAGGCAGGATGCCCGGTCCGATCAAGGCTGTCGGGCTGGCGATCGCGGCGGTGTTCGCGCTGATACGCGCCGGCCCGATCGGTTGGATTGCCGCCGGGATCGCGGGTGTTACGCTGCTGCTGGACAACCTGTTCACGCATCTGGAGGGCGGCGAGGCGCTGTTCGGCGGGTTCTGGAACGCGTGCGTATCAGGCGTGAAGAAAGTCAAAACCGCGGTCGACAAGGTTGCGCTGATATTCAAGGCGTTCTGGGGCGATATACTTCGCGACTTCCGGGAGGGCGACTGGGCGAAGGTCGGGTCTAAGATTGTCGGCGGACTGAAGACCGCGTTCAAGCGCGTCGGCAACCTGATCAAGAACACTATCATGGGCGAGGACAACACCAACGCCACGTGGGGCGAGGTTGGCCATAAGATACTCGAAGGCATAGGCAACGCGCTGAAGGCGGCGGGCGGCTGGCTCAAAGAGACAGGCTCGCTCATCTGGGGCAGGATCAAGGCAGGGTTCACGAACGCCGGGTCGTTCCTGAAGGGCTTGTTCGCTGACGAGGATGGCGCGACGTGGCAGACCATAGGCGTGAGCGCGTGGACGAAGATCAAGGAAGGCGTAGAGACCGCGTTCGGGCGTGTCAGCGATTGGCTGAAAACGCTGATACTGGGCGAGGATTACGCCGGCGCGACGTGGGGCGAAGTCGGCCAAACGATACTTACGGGCATACAGACGGCGCTCGCAACCGTTGGCGCGACTATCGCGGGATTGATCACAGGCGACCAGACGGCGTCATGGGTGAAGGTTGGCGAGGCGGTCCTGGGCGGTATAGGCGAAGCGCTTGCTAATGCCGGGGAGTTTGTTAAGGGGTTGATAACCGGCGACCCGAATGCGTCATGGATTGATGTGGGAACCGCGATTCTCAATGGCATCCAGGGCGCGTTCGCTGGAATTGGTAATAAGATAAAGGGCTGGATACTGGGAAGCGGTGGGTTCGGCGACGAGGTTGGAGGCGAAGTCGGAGAAGCTGTCGAGGGCGCGATCGAGGGAGCGGTTGACGGATCGGGCACTGGCGGCGCGTGGGTGGACGTGGGAGCGAGGATATGGGGGAGCCATCGTTAATGGCTTAAAAGGATTAGCTGACATTGAATTAAGCTGACTCTCCGACCTGTTCAACCTACTGGCAGGCGCCACGTGGGGAGAGGTTGGCCAATCCGTCTGGAACGCTATCGTCAACGGCGTGCAGAGCGTCGGCGGCGCGGTTCAGGGCTGGCTCTCCGACCTGTTCAAACTGCCTGAAGGTGCCACATGGGGAGAGGTTGGAAAAGAAGTCTGAGACGGGATCACTGGCGCGGCAGAAACCGCGTGGGCGACTGTCGTAAACGTAGGGGCGCTAGCATGGGGTTCTATTGTCGACGCGGTAACAGGCGCGAAAATATCTGTTGGAGAAGCGCAGGACGCCGTCGACGCTTTTTCGTTGCCGACCATTGACAACGCTAACGCGTTTGCTGATTTGAAGTCGAATACCGCGGGTATCGTCTCCGACCTGAACAGCGCGGAAAAAACGCTCTCCAACCTGGTCGGGGAAGAAACCGAAAGGCAGCTTAACCTAAAAATTGGGTTTGAAACGCCTGGGTTTACAGCGCAAACGCTGAAAGACGCGATCGGCCCGGTTATACAAGCCGGCCTCACGCTGGTCGAATCGGAACAGCATAACGCTATGGTATCTGTAAACGCGGTCTTTGGCGAAAGCCAGTTCGCGCGGGATCTATCGTCAGGCGTCAGCCGCGCCTTTACCTCTATGTCCAGCGATATAGCCAAAGCCGGCGAAACCCTACGCGGGTATATCATGAAGGCGTTCGATAGCGGGATAACTCCCGAAGAAGCCGCTAAAATCGCCGCGCTTATAGAAGAATACAACGCCGCCGTCGAAAAGGCTATCGCGGACAATAGCCTACGCGCTAAGATACGCGAGGTGATTATTGATATTGACGGCGGCGTTCTCGACAAAACGTCAGTGCGTCGCGTCGCCAACCTAGTTAAACAAGAGACGCAAACCTCGCTTGACGCTTTAAGCGACTATGAAACGCGCATAAAGCACTCGATATACGCCGACCCGGATATAGACGTCGAAGAAGCGCGAAGGCGCCTCGCGGTCGTGGACGCGCAGATACGCGACATGACGACAAACATCAATCTTGAACCATTCGTGAACTCGTTTAACTATCTAAACGACCACCTTGACACTGACGGCTTAGAGAAAAACGCGAACGAGATACTGCGGGTTCTTGGCGAACAAATGCCGAAGGGGTACAGGGAAGCCACCGGCAAGATGCTGGACAAGGCGCCAGCAGCGCAAGACGTTTTTAAGAATATATTCCCCGACCTGGCGGCGGCTTTCGAAAAGGGCGCGAGGGAAGCCACGCCTGATATGCTTGAGGCCGCGCGTTCGGCTATGGAGGAATTGGGGTTCCTTATCGAGGACGGTTCTACCATGCGAGAGGTATTTGAGACTCTGAAAGACTACGGCGCACAAGTGCCGGAAGCCCTCGCGGACGGAGTTTCTGGCAGTGTGCTTGACGAGCGTGTCCGCGAGTCGATGGAGTCGATGTATGACGGGCTGAAACCGCAAATAGACGACGTCCGCGCAAGAGCCGATGAATACAGGGAGTTGGGCCAGGAAATCCCAAAAGAGCTTGCCGATTCGCTTAAAGCGGCGAGCGCGATGGAGATAATGGGCAGCGCCGCCGAGAACATGTGGCGGGCCTTATATGAAGCGTCCATCGCCCGCGCGAAGGAGACCGGGGAATCGCTTGGCGAAGCGATGGATGGCATAATGGGCGAAATCGCGGCAGTCGCGTCGGGCGATCTTGCGCTCAATCCAAAGGCCGCAATCGATCTGGAGATATCCGACGAGGAAATAGAAAAAACTAGTGAGCAAGTAGCGCGGAAGCTCGGCGAAGGCACGGTTCAAGTCGAGACAAAGGCCGACCTAGACGTAGAGGTTACGTCGGTAAACAGCGGCATGGCCAACGCTGGCGAAGAAGGCAAGCAAGCCTACAATGACGCTATGAAGGGCGCTGGCGAGGAAGCCATCCAAACCATCGCCGATGGGATGGAGACCGAAAAAGATACCATCCTTGACAAGGGTGAGGCGATCGCCGCCGAGACAGTCGAAAAATTCCTCGAAACCCTAAGCGCAGTCCAAGCCGCCGAGATCGCCAAGTCCTTCGGCGACGGCATCGTGGACGGGCTGCGGGACGCTTACGACAGAGTTCTGGAGATATGGAACGAGTTCCCGAAAGAGATGAGCGAGATATTCAAAAAGGCCAAGGCAGACGCCTATAACGCGTTTAAACCGATAATCGAGCTGACGCGCTCTGTCAAGCGCGGAGTAGTCAGCCTGTTCAACAGCCTGCCCGACGATATCGGGAGCAAGTTCGAGGAAGCCGCGAAACGCGCGGAGGACGCGTTCGGCGGCCTAGCCGAAAAGATCGCCGGTCAGATGTCCCGGATCAGGGATTCTATCGCGGGCATGGCCAGCGCGGGGAACTCCGGCGGCGATGTCCCCGCCCGTAACGGCAGCGGCGCGCTAGCCCGCAACGCGGTCGGCGGCATGTATGACAGTCCGACGGAAACCATGGTCGGCGAGGAGGGAAGGCGCGAGTACATCATCCCGACCGCGTACCCGGACCGCGCGTTCCCGATGATGCGGACGCTCATGTCCGACATGGGAGTCAACGCCGAATCGCTGCAACGCGCGAACAGCATGCTTGGCGGCGGCGCGGAGGCGTTCGCCAGGCCAGCGCAGATGCGGTCCATGATCAACAACAACACCTCCGCCACCCACACCACCACGAACACCAGCGAGATCAACGCGCCGGTGAACGTCACGGTTATGGGCTACGGCGACAACTCCGCGCGGATAGGGAACCAGATAAACAGCGAAATGCGCCGCCACATCCGCAACCTGCGCGGCAGGATCGTAACGGCGTAGGACGCTGGCGTTCCCAGTGAGATAACTGGACGTTAAAGCCCGTATATGTCCGCGTGTGATCCTGTCCGCGCCGCGTACAGGTTGGTTTCATCCACGGCGTAAATGAAAAGCCAGTCGGGATAAACATGGCATTCCCGATAACCTTTCATATCGCCTTTGAGCGGATGGTCCTTGAATATGGGATCAAGCGGCTTTCCCTCGCTTAGGTTGTTCATTACTTCGCGCAGGCGTTTCATGGGAAGGCCGCGCTTATCGCATGTTTTCAGGTCACGCCTGAAGCGTGAACCCGGCTTGATAGTCAGCATTTGATACCAAGCTCTTCAAACAGCTCATCGGCGGATTCGTAGCCTTTAACGTCGATGGCGCCCTCGCGAATGGCGTTCATCTCGTCCAGCGCGGCGACGGTATGAGCTGGAAGCCTGGGCCTGCGCACCGGAAAAGGCAAGCCGCCATGATAAACGACCTGCTTGAAGAAAACGGTAACAGCCTCGGACATGGTCATGCCGATGTCATGCAGGACGTCTTCCGCGCTCTCGCGCAGGTCAGGGTCAAGGCGAATGGAGATAGCGTTCGATTTCATGGACTCCCTCCTAACGCTTCTATCCTACTACATTGTATGCTTTCTGTCAACAAATATGCGCTTAGTGACCCAACCGAACCAACATCATACCGCGTAATCGATAAAGGAGGCTTGCGTATTGCCGTCCGAGAAAACGCTGATCATATCCCCGACGCTGGGTCGGCTCCTGTTCGACGCCGTGCTGAAGGTCGACCACTCCATGAATGTGACCGTCACCCAGCACCCAGCGCAGTACGGCGCGGCGGTAGCGGACAACGCGTTCCTGGAGCCGGAGCAGCCGTCGATCGACATAGGCATGTCGGACGTCATGACGTCGCTGGACACCATAGCGGGCGCGTCGGCTAACCGGTCGGTCACAGCGTACGAGGCGCTGCGCGGGATCGCCCAGCGGCGCGAGTTCATCACGCTCGTAACACGGCTGCGCACATACCAAAACCTGCTGATAACCTCCATACCAACAGGCTCAAGCCCGCGGCGTTCAACCCCAACCTGAAAGGCGCTCGCATCCAGACAAACGACGCCAAAACATATGTCGAGGCGCGTGAGTCCGGCCTTGTCTACGTCAAGGGCAGCCTGAAGGTCACCGGAAGCATTGACGTCGGCGGAAGCTCCAAGTTCGGGCATGAGCCGCAGGACGGCTCGCCCGCGCCGACGCACAGCTTCAAGGGCGAGCTGTTCCAGATCGAGGATATCCCACAGGTCGAGGTAATCAACGCGCTCAAGTTTGTTATCAACAGCAAAGAATACCAGGACCACGCCCACAACGGACAGCCGTTCGATAAATATTATTGATGGGAGGCGGTACGGTTGGCTGACACAACCCCGATTGTAGATCTGGTATACCCGCGCCTGGACGCGGATGGGGACATGGTAATGACCGGCGGCGAGCGCGACCTGCTAACCAACCTTGACGCTGTCACGCAGGCGATATACACGCGGCTACGGCACCTGCGAGGCGAATGGTGGGAGAACCGCAAGGACGGGCTGCCGCTGTTCCAACAGATACTCGGTCAGCCACGCGCGGAGGATCAGCGGCGGATAACAGACCTGCTGATAATCGAGCGGATCAACGATACGCGCGGCGTAATACGCGTCCGCAACCCAGAGGGTTCCTATGACGGCGGCAGGGCGTACGTGTTCACGTGCGAGGTCGAGACAATCTACGGACCTGTCAGGATCGAGGTGAATCAGAATAGCTTACTTCCGGCCCTACATTGACGAGACGGGCTATCACTTTCCGACATACAACGAAACGCTGGAGCACATAGTCGTAAACGCGCGGCAGATATTCGGTCAGGGCATATACCTCGGTCCCGATTCCCAGCATTACCAACTGATGAGCGTATTCGCAAAGCTGGCGTACGACAACTATCTGGCTGTCGGCATGGCGTATGACGCGCACAGCCCGCGCTCGTCGGTCGGCGCGGGCCTGGATTCCGTCGTTGCCATAAACGGGATAAAGCGCAAAGCGGGCGCGCACAGCGTCGCTGAGGTCACGCTGACGGGCAGCCCGAGCCTCTACATCCCGCGCGGCTTCGTCGGCGACTTCAACGGTCATATATGGGACTTGCCGGGCGGCGTCACGCTGGGCGGCGACGGAACCGCGACGGTCACCGCGACGGCGCGTGAGTCCGGGAATATCATCGCGCTGGCAGGCGAGATCACGCGGATCATGACGCCCGTGCTGGGCTGGAATTCGGTAACCAACACAGCCGCGTCAACCGCCGGAACGCTCGTTGAGACGGATACCCAGCTGCGGGCGCGGCAGAAGATCAGCGTCGCGCTGCCGTCGCAAAGCATGCTCGCCTCAATGGCCGCCGAGATATCCAACATCAACAACGTGACACGCTTCGCCTGGGACGAAAACGACACGAACCAGGACAACGCGAACGGCGTTCCCGCGCATTGCGTCTGCTTCATAGTGGAAGGCGGCGATGACGAGGATATAGCCCGCGCCATATACCTGAGCAAATCACCGGGCTGCGGCACATACGGCAGCGCCGCCGTCAACATCATCGACGCGTACGGCAGGACGAACGCCATCCGCTTTTCCAGGCCGGCATACGTGGATATCGACGTTGCCGTGACGATCAAGGCGTTTCCGACATATACGCCCGACGCGGCCGACGGCGTCAAAGGCGCGATCGCCGATTACCTGACCGCGCTGGAGATCGGCGACGATCTGGTAACGTCCGTGCTCTGGCGCGAGGCGCAGCGCATATCTCCCGAGACGCGTGAACCCAGCTTCGCCGTAATCAGCGTGACCGCCGCCCGGCGCGGCGAGCCGCTATCCGAGAACAACATACCCATCGCCTACGATGAGGCCGCGCGTGGGAACCTCAATTATGTGACGGTTATGGTCGCCTAGGCTTGCGCGATTCGACGAAGGAAGGAGGCGACACATGGACTACAAGCCATACCTCGACCTGATCACGCCGCAGCACCGCGTCCGCCCTAAGTACGCGCAATGGGTATCGTTCCTGCTCTCGCTGCTTGATATGGATACCAGCGCGCGGGTCGGCGTGATGTTCGATCCACGCGCGGCCACGGGCAAGACGCTGGACGCTATCGGTGAGCTGGTAGGCATAGACCGCAGGTTCCCCGCGCTGTCGCCTATACCGGGCTGCGACCGCGATATGACGGACGACGTCTACCGCAAGATGATCCTCGCGAAGATCGTCACGAACAACTACAACGGCAAGCAAGGCGACCTGCTCGACCTGTGGGAGACCGTGTTCGGGCGCGACCTGATCGCCGCGACCCACGACAACCAAGACATGCTCATGGATATTGAGCTGGCGGGCGATTTCAGCCCGATTGACACACAGCTTGTTCTGGATGGATACATCGTGCCGAAACCCGTCGGCGTGGGCATGCGCGTCGCGCTGGCCGCCGAAATCGATACGCCGTGGCTGGGCGCCGCGTCCTCGATCAACAACGACGCCATGATAGAGCTTACGTTGGAAAATACCACGGCGGCAGTACCGCCCCGCGCCCTTAACGCGGCGACCGCGCCGCCGGTAAACGACGCTTCCGTGGAGTTCTTCTATCGTTACGACGCGTCGGTTGTGCCGCCTGCGACGCTGTTCATTGGGGCTTTGCCGTCGGCGAACACCGCTGCGGTCGAGATATTCCTGCCGGTTCCCGACTTGCTTAACGTGTCCGCCGCTCGCGCCGGGCTTGCGTCGACGTTCGGCGCGGCGTCGGCAGTGATCGAGGTATTCACAACGGACACCGCCGTCAACGCGACATAGACCATCACGCGCGAAAGGGGGAATCAACATTTGGCAATCCCGATGAATTCGTATATCACCAGCGGCGGGTTGATCGTTATCAACCGCCTGCTCGCAACACAAGGCCCGCTCACGTTCACGCGGGCGCAGCTGGGTTCCGGCGTCGTTACGTCAGTGGAAGCGGCGCGGGCGCGGACCAGCCTGATCACGCCCGTCGTCAACGCCGAGATATACGAGGTACGCTATGAGGGCGGCGAGGCCGTGGTATCCATCCAGTATTCCAACGCAGCCCTCGCGCAGGGCTTTTGGTGCAAGGAACTGGGGATATTCTGCCGTAACCCCGATAATCCGGCGCAGGAAATACTGTACGGCTACACGACGTTCGGCGATACGAGCGACTGGATCGCGGCGAGGAGCGCCCTGAGCAATTCGGTATACACCCGGTTGTACAAACCGCATTACATCGTCAGTGACGTGAACGAGGTCAGCTTCACCGTAACGCCCGGGCTGATGGTATCAAAAGAGGAGTTTGATCGCGGCGTCGCGCAGATCATGGAGATAGAAACCGCCGACGCCGCCGCGTTGTGGCAGTACGCCCGCGCCAAGCTCGGCCACACGCCCTACACGCTCGACCAGGCCGTGGACGAGATTCACGCCGACAGCCATATCCGCGATATCGACGTCGCCGCGCTGCGCCAGACGCTTCGCGCGAAGACCGGGCATACCGACCTCACGCTTCAGCAGGCCGACGCGGCGCTGACCGCGCTGACCGCCGACTCCGCCGCGCAGTTGATCGACGTAACGCTGACCGAGGCCAACACGCAAGGCTACCCGTTCACGAACAAGAAGCAGACCGTCGCGCTGTCGCCCGCGCGCGAACACCGCGTACACCGTCGATTGGACGCTGGCCGACGGCGCGGCCTACAACTACGGCGAGATACTTATATACGACAAGTTAACCAATGGATTCAAGGTTGAGGCGACGGGCAGCGCCACGCCGATCAACCTGCGGCTGATAGTGAAAGGCGGGACCATGTAATGAACATAACGCACAAACAACCGGGCGGGAAAATCCCGTTCAACGTGAGCGGCGCGAAGATCACCTTCGACGACGAACTGACGCTGAACCTGGCCAAGTACGAGCGCGACGACCCAACGCATATTGACGTGTGCTATTCGGCGGACGGGTTCCTTGTCGCGAGCTGCGCAGGGGCGCGGAAGTACGTCGCGGAGATCGACATTCCGGCGCGTGAGTATATCGACGCGCCGCTCGACGAGTCCCAGGCCGAAGTCGGCGATGGCGCTTCGCCCGAAATAACCAATGAATCCGGAGGCGGACAGACACAGCGGAGCATCCGTACGCCCGTCGGGTTCAACGCGGACAAAGTGACGCTCACGCTGTGGGCGGTATGAGAAAGGATAGTTGAGTATGAGCGGTAACTACGACCAGTTCAACCTCGCGGCGCAGGCCGTCGGCTGCGCGGTCATGTATGACGACAAAGGCAAGCCGTCGGTCATGGTCCCCATCCCCAAATTCAACCTGAGCGACGTATACGACGGTTGGCCGTCCACGCCGCATCCCGCGTTCATCGTGAACGGAGTAACGAAGGACGTTATCTACATATCAAGATACCAGAATATCGTTGACAACGGACGCGCGTACAGCCTTCCTATGCGCGATCCCCGCGCCAGCATAACGTTCGACGACGCTAAGGCCGCTTGCGAGGCGAAAGGCACAGGCTGGCATCTCATGAGCAACGCCGAGTGGGCGGCGATCGCGCTGTGGTGCCGGAAGAACAACCGCATGCCGCAGGGTAACAATAGCTACGGCAGCGACGTCAACACGCCGGGCGTGAACGGTTTGACGACGACCAAGGACGGCAGCACCGGGAAGACGCTTCCCGTCGCGACGGGTTCCGGCCCCGTCACATGGTCGCACAACGGCCAGATGAGCGGGATATGGGACCTCAACGGGAACGTCCACGAGTGGGTAAGCGGGTATCGCTGCGTAGCCGGCGAAATCCAACTTATCCAGGACAACAATTCCGCGCTGGCAGTCAACGAGACGGCGTCCAGTACGCTGTGGTATGCCGTGCCGCAGAACGGTAACCTGGTCGCGCCAGGAACTACCGGCACGCTGAAATGGGATTATGTAACCGCGCCGCCCGCCGCGGGCACGTCTACATACGCGTTTCGCTTGAACACGTCCACAAGCAACCAGGCGGATAAT